>JAMOSA010000107.1 GCA_027063325.1 Campylobacteraceae bacterium | reverse complement strand
ACTGCATCACACCCTACAGTAAAAAAGAGCAGAGATAAGATAAATTTACTCAAAGATATACTTACTCAGGCTGTAAATAATATCTTGAGAGGTCTGGAACAAAAAATAGAGTTTTTACATGGTAAAGTTAATGATATAAAGTCTGAATTGACCTCTTTGCCAGAGGCACAAAGAAAATATCTGGCACTTCAAAGAGCATTAAAAGCCAGTGAAGAGTTTTATGCATATTTGTTGGAAAAAAGAACAGAAGCTGAGATTAGAAGAGCTTCAAATATGAATCTAAACCGTATAGTAGATACAGCCTTGTTGCCACAAACTCCAGTAGCACCCAAAAGGCACTTTTATATATTGGCAGGATTTATTATAGGTTTGATTTTGGGAATACTATATGCCATACTCAAAGAGATTCTTGATGATAGAGTAAAAACTGAAGATGAGGTCAAAGATTTGACAACTGTACCTATGCTTGGAACAATTCCTCACTTTGGTCATGATTATGATGAAGTAACAACACTCAAAAAGCCAAAATCGGTTGCTGCTGAATCATTTAGAAATGTCAGAACCAATCTGTCATTTATGAGTACCAAATCTCAAGGGTTGATAATAGCAGTAACTTCTACAATCCAAGGAGAGGGTAAGACACTAATTAGTGCAAATATAGGAGCTGTTGTTGCAATGTCAAACAAAAAGACGATAGTTGTGAGTATGGATATGCGTCGCCCTACAATACACAGAAAGTTTAAAGTACAAAACAGTATTGGTATGAGCAATATACTCTCAGGTCATGCAAAGCTGTCTGAAATTATTCAGACTACTGAGTATAACAATTTGGATATTATAACATCAGGTCCGATTCCTCCAAATCCAAGTGAACTTTTGGGTAGTCCACTGTTGCCAAAAATTTTGGAGAAGCTAAAAGAGAAATATGATGTAATAGTAATTGATACACCTCCAATTGGACCTGTAACTGATGGTAAACTGATTCTTCCATACTGTGATATAGTTGCATATGTACTAAGAGCAGGATACTCAAGAAAAAACTTTATAGAGAGTATGGAGGAGATATATCTTGAAAGAGATGAGAAAGGGCTTGGGTTTATACTGAATGATTTTGATCTAAGAAAACATGGATATGGATATGCATATGGATATGAGTACAGATACAAAGCCAAATATGGAGAGTATTATGAGACTGAAAAGAGCAGTTGGTTAAAAAGAGTATTTAAAAAAGAGTCAAAATAGTTATGTTTGGGAGTATAAAAAAGTTTTTTGACAACAAGAGGATTACTCCTTTGCTTTATATAGATATACACTCTCATTTGATACCAAATATTGATGATGGTGTAAAGAGTTTTGATGAGAGTATAAAGATACTAAAAACTCTTGAGAGTATAGGATACAAAAAAGTTATAACAACTCCCCATGTAATTGGAGATTGTTACAATAATAGTACCAAAAAGTTGCTTGATATGCTTTATCTTTTGAGACAAAAAGCAAAAGAGAATGGTATTGATATTGAGCTTGATATATCAGCAGAGTATTATTGTGATGAAGAGTTTGTAGATAGATTAAAATCTAATGATTTGCTCCCTATTTTAGGTAGATATATACTTTTTGAGACATCTTATGTATCACTTACTCCTTATCTGCTTGATATTGTCTATCAGATAAAATTAAATGGTTATATACCACTATTGGCTCATCCTGAAAGATATAACTATATAAGTGACTTTGCCATATACTCAAAATGGAGAGAAGCAGGTATAAAATTTCAGGTTAATATACTCTCATTTGATGGGTATTATGGTATATATAGTAAAAAAAGGGTAGAGTTTTTGGCAAAGAGTGGCTTTATAGATGTAATAGGCAGTGATATACACTCTTATAGTGATGCAACAAGGATACAAGAGCTGTTTAAAAAAGGTCTCTATGAGTATATCTTCAAGGATAATACTATTATCAACAGCAGTAATTAATTATGCAATTGATATTATTTCATATTGAACTCATCAAACTGCTGATTTATATCAATTATATACAAAAAAAGGGGCTTTTGCCATACAGTTAAAATTTATGAAGAAGTTGTTTTTATACATGCTCCTACCACTATTACTATTGTTTACAGGTTGTCAAGAGTACTCCTCTTTGTTACAGACTCCACAAAGACCAGTAATAGAGAAGCGTATAAAAATAAATTATGAATATACTTTAAAACCTTATGACAGAATAATGATAATTTTGTATAAATATCCAGATTTGCAACCAACAAATTTGACAGATTATGTAAATGGTGATGAAGCATCTTCAGATACAAGAGGTTTAATGCTTGATTCAGCAGGTATGCTAT
>JAMOSA010000106.1 GCA_027063325.1 Campylobacteraceae bacterium | reverse complement strand
ACAGGAGAGAGTGAACCAATACTCAAAAAAGAAGGAGATGAGATACTAAGTGGTACGCTGTGCCTGGATTCAGTTATTCGATACAAAGCTACAAAAAGAGTAGATGAATCTTTGTTGCATAATATTACCCAAATGCTCAGTGATGCAGTTACTAAAAAACCAAAAATAGAGCAGTTGGCAAATCAAATATCTGGATACTTCTCTATAACTATTCTAACTATTGCCATAGCAACATTTTTATACTGGTATATAAGTGATGGTTCATTTGAAAAAGCTTTGATTATTGCAATATCTGTAATAGTAATAGCATGTCCTTGTGCTTTGGGTTTGGCTACACCGATGGCTACGCTGGTTGGATTGTCCCAAGCTGCAAAAAGAGGTATCTTATTCAAAGAAGCCACTATGTTAGAGACTATGGCAAAAAGTGATATGTTGGCACTGGATAAGACTGGAACAATTACCGAGGGTAAACCTACTGTAGTATCTTTTCATACAAAAGATGGATTTGATGCTACTTTGATGTTATCTCTTGTTAGTAGCAGTGATCACCCAATAAGCAAAGGAGTAGCCAACTATCTAAAAACCCATTATGACAATATAACTCCAAAAGATCTCCAAAATATCAAATCTATCCAAGCCAAAGGTATAATAGCCCGATATGACTCTTACACATTAGCAGGTGGTAATATAGAGCTAATGAAATCTATAGGGATAGATATAGAGTACAGTAGTGAATACTCACTATATATATTTGCAATTGATAATCGTGTAGTAGCCATAGCAGAACTTAGAGACAAGCTCAAAGATGGTGCTATCAAGATGATACAAGAGTTAAAACACTCTAATATCAAAGTAGTAATGCTAACTGGAGATAATGACAAAGTAGCATCAAATATTGCAAAAGAGGCTGGTATTGATGAGTACTACTCATCACTCTTGCCACAACAAAAAGCCCAAATCATAGATAAGTTTCACAATGAAGGGCATATTATAGTAATGGCTGGTGATGGTATAAATGACTCTATTGCATTGGCAAAGAGTGATATAGCCATAGCCATGGGCAGTGGCTCGGATGTAGCTATAGAGGTGAGTGATGTGGTACTACTGGAGGATAAACCAATAGCTATTGCTGATGCTTACTATATATCAAAAAGGACTTTCAGATCTGTCAAACAGAATTTGGGATTTTCTATAATATACAATACCATAGCAGTACCAATGGCTGTAATGGGTTATGTAAATCCACTAATAGCAGCTTTGTCTATGAGTCTAAGCTCTTTGTTTGTTGTGGGTAACTCTATGAGAATAAAATTAAACAGGAGAGAGAGTTAATGAGTGATACAGTAATGACACTAATGCTAAGTGTATCTACATTTTTGGGAGCATTAGGGTTAATTGCCCTATTGTGGGGATTAAAAACCGGTCAATTTGATGATCAATCAAAGTTTCTTGATGGTGCCAGATTTGACGGTGAAGATGAATTAAGGAATGCTGTTATGATGGAGAAAAAGAAACAAGAGGCACTAAAGAGAAAAAAAGAGAAAGAGAAGAGTTATATGCCGGTAGATTGATTATATACCCAAAGTTTAACTATGAAATTTGTATCTGTTTTTATATATATTTTTTTTAGGTTCTACTCTTTTGGCAGAAAATATAGATGAGTATAATATTGATATTACACTCAACAGTAATGGAACACTGCATATCAAAGAGAAGATTTTATATAACTGATATTACGCAGATAAAATTTTACTGCTTTAACTATTGAAGCTAAAGCCTCACTTCCAAGATAAATCAATCTTGAAGTTTATTAGGAGATGGGACTTTAGTCCCATATCAAAAATTATTACAATCAACAAATATATACTGCATTTGATTTATCTTTGTTTCCACTAAATCTAACATCACTAAACTCTGTCTCTACAGCTCCAGGGGCTACAGTAGCTACTCTGATATTTGTACCAAAAATCACTATTCATAGCTTCAGTCAGCATATGTACAGCTGCTTTTGTAGCACAATATACATTACCTCCTGGGTATGCAACCTCTTTGCCAATACCAGCACTTGCACCAGTAATAAAAGCTACTTTATCTTTAAGTCTATTTTCCATACTATTTTCTCCTAATGAACAATATATCAAATATTACTACCTCTTTTATCTTTTTCTATATACCTCTTTAACTCATCCAATGGAATATTAAGCTCCTTTGATACACTCTCTATAGATAGATTAAACCTCTCTACCATTAGTTTGGCACTTTTGAGTATTCCATTAAATTCACCCTTTTGTATCCCTTCTTTAATCCCCTTTTGAATCCCTTTTTGAATGCCACTTTCATACCCTATCTCA
>JAMOSA010000105.1 GCA_027063325.1 Campylobacteraceae bacterium | reverse complement strand
TAAACCACTCTAAAAGTTATGCTGTATTGCTTGATGCAGCAGGAAACAGCAGTGAAGTATTTGAGCTGTATAAGTATGACTCTGCCCTAAATAGAAAAAACCAAAGAATTGCAAATCAGTTTGCCAGATATATAGAGGGTGGAAGTGCTGAACAGATGCTTCTTAGTGCAATGGCGAGTGTAAATTTGGAAGGTATATACTTTTTGCTTGGATTTGCATATATATATGTACTTGGTGATAAGGTACCAGGAGCCAGAGATATGATAAAGTTTATAGCCAGAGATGAACTCAATACACACTTGCCACTGTTTGCAAATATATTTAAGACTCTAAAAAAAGAGAATGAAATATCTGCCAAAACCATAGATAAAATTTATGAGATGATTAAAGAGGCTGTTGATATTGAATTGGAGTATGGACACTATCTGCTTGAAAACTATCCGATAATGGGACTTACAAATGATTTGATAGAAAGAACTGTACACAATTATGCTAATGATAGACTCACCCGTATAGGATTAGAGCCAATATTTACCCAAAGTGATGAGACATATCTACAAAAGCTTGTTCAAAAACATCTTAATATGAATGATGTAAAGAGTAACTTTTTTGAAAGCAATGTAAGTAATTATGCAAAATCGAGTATAGATTTGGATGATTTTTAGTACATTTTGCCCAGAGTACTCCTCTTTGGGTCAAAGATGGATTCTACTTTGATAAGATAGTTTGCTATAATCTCTAACAGGTATAAAACCAAGGAGAACTATTATGAAAATTACAAAGAGACTCTTATCAATTGTTGCTTTTTCTTCCATGCTTAGTGCATCAGTTGTTACAACAGGAGATATAAATAGTAATAAATACAGTGATAGAGGGCTTGTTGTACTCTCCTCTTCTAAAAGCAGTGGAGTAACAAAGGAGTTGTTACAGATAAACAATCCACAAAAACTACTCTATTGGCTTGAGAGTAAAATGAGTTTTGGTTCACTTCTTCAGCCACTTAATGACAATAAATTGATATATGACTTAAATGGTACAAAATTATATGCCGAGATAGATGAATCAAGACTAAAGAGTGGAAAAGATGACAGTGTAGTACTCTATTTAGCAAGAGAGGACAATAGCTCAAGTGATATAGATATTGAAAAGGTATTTAGACTTTATGTTACAGTAAAAGATGGTTATCCTGTAAAGGGATATTTCAAAGATGTAAACTCATCTACTATAAAAACGGTAAATGGTAAAAAGATTGTTGATACTCTAAAGTGGAGTGGAGCAGGATTTGAGTGTACTCCATATAAAGAGAATGAATTTAGAGAGTGTGATTTTAGAGGCGGAGAGTTTTTATTACAAGAGAGTGGCAGCAGTGAACCTGGTACTTTTAAAATATCTGGTATAGAGTGCAAAGTCAAAGTTAAAAACAGGTATATCGGTACCCAAAACTGTAAATTACCTATGGTATCTATTGATATATATGGTGACAGTTTACAAAAAAGCAAAGTAATATCCGGTATTTTAAAAGATTTGGATATTTACAACAGTGTAGAACTCAAATCAAAATCTATTGCAAATGGAAGCAGATTTAATCTAAAAAGCTTGGATTTTATTGTAAATGATCCTGTATCGGGCAATGTTACCATAACTGTTAGTGATCTCAAACTAAAGGGTATTGGCAAAAATATTCCAAAAGAGGCATTAGCATATGCTGATACCATATTAAAAAGTGGCAGAGTATCAACTCCTGACAATGTTGATACAGCCAATAAGCTATTAAAACTACTCTTAAGTGGCGGAGTTGAATATGGTTTGAATATTTCACTAAAGAGTCTATATATATCAAATGCTCTAAAGCAGGATTTGAGTGTAGTTGATATAAAAGATTATAGTGGAGATTATAAGCTTGTTATAGGTGATACCATCTTCTATCAAGAAAAAAGTGGTATAAATAGATTTGATTATAACTCTACAAAGCCAAAACTCTCAATTAATCTCAAAGAGCCTCACTATAATTTGAGTATAGATGGTATCAAAAATATACTTCCTGAAATGCTTGATATTGTAAACAGTTTGGTAAAATTGGATTTTGCTGGTAAAACTGACTCTAAGGAGGCTTTTTTATATCAGCAAAAGATGATGGAGTTGCCATATAAAATTTCTCAAAATGGTGTTCATATAGCAATATCTCCAATAGAGTTCAAATCTCTTTCAATCCAAGATAAAAATATAAAAAGAGATTATGGTCATATAATATTAAATTTTGATGCAAAATTGTCAAAAAACCAATTAACACCAAATAATCAGATGTCAGCTATGATGTTGCTTGGATATTTAAATGCAAATTCAACAATCAAAATGTCTCAAAAAGAT
>JAMOSA010000104.1 GCA_027063325.1 Campylobacteraceae bacterium | reverse complement strand
ATGCTGGATTTACAGATACAATTTTGTTGTCTTTGTCTGTAATCATAATAGCCTCAAGAGCATTTTCAAATATAGAAGCATGCATCATGAGTCTTTGTTCATTGTGTACTTTGCTTGTAACATCAGTAAGATAACCTGCTATAAATAGAGCTTTGCCATCTCTGTTTCTCATCACTCTGCTGTGATCTTCAACCCAAACTATATTGCCATTGTAGTCTATAATTCTATATGGTTCATGTGAAATTTCATCCAGATTATTCTCAAGTGCTATAGCTATATCTCTTTCTACCCTACTTCTATCATCTTCATATATCAAATCAAAATAGTTTATCTCTTTTGATATAAATCTGTTTGATTCATAACCTGTCAAATCTATAACATTGGGGGATACATACTTTATAGTCCTTTTTTCATCATTTCTCCATTGAAACAAAACTATATGACTCTGTTCAAACAGTTTAAAGAGCATATCCAAATCTTCGGAATTCTTTTCTAGAATATGAGAGAGTGCTTCAAATGTCTCTAATGTATTGTTCATAATGGTATGAGCACTTATATCACACTTCATAGGTACAGTAGTCTCATCACCAGGTTCAGAGAGAGCAACACCAGTAATTGTCTCATTCAAGAGTTCATTTCTATCTTCAAGATGATAAAACTCTCCATAGGTAAAAAAACCGGCTGTTGGTGCATTTGAAGCATAAGGAGAAATCTCTGGACTAATATCATGTGATATAAACTTTTTTCTTGCCATACAAGTATATATAAAAAATGTCTGTACCTGCATATCTCCAATTGGCTCTAGTGCATTTGATATATTTTTGGCAATTCCTATTGAGTTTCCAAAACCAAATCTGACATCCTCTCCCTCATAAATATTTCCTGCAAGTATCAAAGAGCCATCTTCTTTTTTGTCCAATACTGCCCTAGCTACCAACATAGAACCTCTTGTTACCATCAAAGGAAACTCTATGCCTACTTTTGGCAGTTTTGATGCAGTCTTTTCACCAAAATATATCTTGTAGAGTTCAACTGCCGGTACATTATCTATAGTATAAACTCTATTGTTTTTTGCTTTTGTTACCTTGAATTTTCTATCAATCGGCAACCAGTCAAAATAGAAAAAGTTTTTTACCTCAAGGAGTGTTGAATTTAGAGTCACACCAACTACACCCTCTCTCAACAAAGTAGTACCATGAAGTATATATGTTTGGGTAAAGGTAGCATTATCACCAGCCATTCCTCCGGCAATCAACAGTTTTGGTTTTACCGATTCAATACCTTTTATTATCATTTCACCATTTGATGTTGTACCGTCACTAAAGAGTATCATTAGCTTTGTATCAGAGGATACCAGATTGTTTGTTAGCTTTTTGCCGTTTTCAAAAGAGTCACCACTGCTTACATATCCACTCTTTAGTGTAGTATGTCTAAATACAGATATGGCAATAGCTGTCTTTTTGCTTGTAACCTCTTGACATACAATCTCACCATCAGTTGTACTGCCCAGTATATGGGCATGTGGAATCTTTTTAATAACTTTTTTGGCATAATCTTGGAGTGCCTTGCCACCTTCACCACAAAATATCTGTACCAGTATATTTGGCTCATTAGCATACTTCTTCCAGTCAATATGCTTTTCTATATCTCCATTATATGCTTTTGTTACCTCAGTTTTCATCTAAAACTACTGCACCCTTTACTTTTTTATAAATATCTATATCATCATCGTACATTGCAACTAAATAGTAATCCAAAATCTCTATCTTTATTGGTATTAGAAAATACAAAAGAGCAAATAAATTAGCATTTTTCATATCTGCTGAGTCACTATTACAATTTAAATGATAATCTTAGTATAACATAAAATCAAAACTTCCTGTAAAAACTTTGATTTCAGGACAAATGGTTGCCCTGTATTTTTTTACTACCCATTCCAGTTGTACATCTTTTCATAGTACTCCCTTACCATTCTATTGGATGTAAAGTATGCCAATATATCATTCATACCATTTGTAGCTATCTTTACCCACTCCTTTTGGTTATTATAGTACATAGGCAATATTGTATGTTCCAACTTATCCATCATAGCCTCATACTCTAGTCTATCTCTTTCATTAATAGGCAAATTTATATCTGCTTTTGGTATGGTAAATGAGTTGATTCCATCTTTTTCAAACTCCCCATGCCAACCATCAGCTATTGAAAAGTGAATTGAAGCATTGACTCCTGCACTCATTCCACTGGTACCACTAGCTTCTCTACCCCATCTTGGAGTATTTAACCACACATCAGACCCCTGTTTTAAGAGTTTTGACAACTTCAACTCATACCCTGTAAGTACTGCTACATTTGAAAATTCTTTGCTCATTCTAATCAAATC
>JAMOSA010000103.1 GCA_027063325.1 Campylobacteraceae bacterium | reverse complement strand
ATATAACTGAAGGTGCCGTATATACTATTTTGCCTACACCATCTTCATTTGTAGTTATTTTGGTAGTTTCAAATTCACCATAATCATTACCATCACCATTTGTGAGCTGCTCAAGCTGTAAAGAGGTGGCAATTCCAACATTGTTACTATTTACTGTAATTACTTTAATCTCTGTTTTTGCACCCTCTTCAGATACTTGTACAGTTTGTGGCAGTAAATAGACCTCTTTTACACCCTCTTCAACTTGCAAATCAAATTTTAGATTTACTTTGACTCTATCTTTATCATTAATTTCACGATAAAACTCTATTGTTCCTGTATCTAGTGTTGATATATCTTTTGGACTTATATAAGTAAATACTGCTTTACCTGAATCATCTGTTTCAACTGTGTATTTAGATAATGAACCAAGTGCAGGTTGTATAAACTCTGCTGATATTTTATCATTAACTGCTGGAGTCTTTTTACCATTCTCATCAGTTTTGGATACATAAATAGTAATTTTGTACTCTTTGCTGTTCTCATAGATATTGTATGGATCTTCACCTGCTATAAGTTCATATGTATATATACCAGCATCTGTTCCAAATGTTACAGTTATATTTTTATCAAGAGTTGGATCTGAATTTGCCAATTCAAACTTAATATTTAATGGAGTACTTGGTAATTTATCTTTTGGAGCTGTATATTCAAATGAAGCTTTACCAATATTGTCTGTTTTTTCAGAGTATTTATTAAGAACACCATCTTTTTGATCAAATACATAAGCTATTATAGTTTGATTTTCAACTGGTTGGTGTGTCTCTTTATCACTTAGATATAGATTTATTGTAGCACTGCCACCTGCCTCTTTTACATTTACTACATTACTATCAGAAGTCAATAGATAGTTTGTAGAATCAACAGGAGATGTACCAAAATCTACTGTTACACTGTTTGTAACCAAAGGATCTGTACCCTTTACTGTAAAGTTTATATTTAGACTCTTGTTTGGTAACTCTTGAGGAGCTATATAATTAAATACCACATGTCCTCTTTGGTCTGTAATACCACTATAATTATCCAGTGTTCCAAGATTTGGATCAAACATTTTAGCAGATACCTTTACTCCCTCAACAGGCTCTTTTGTATCTTTGTTAATGAGATATAAATCCAATCCTCTTTGTTGTTTACCTTCAGATATTTGATAAGTTTTTGGAGCAGGAATTAATTCCAAGTTACCATCTATACCCTCTTCTCCAAATATAACTTTTACATCTTTTTTGAGTTCTGGAGTAGAGTTTGCTAATTCAAATGTTATATTAAATGGCTCATTTGGCAAAGTTGAAGGGGCAGTATATGCAAATGTAGCTTTACCTGTTGCATTTGTAACAGCTGAATACTTATCCAAACTACCATCTTTTGGATCAAATACATGAGCAATAATTACTTGATTTTCAACAGGTTGATGAGTTGTTGTATCACTTAGGTATATATCTACTGTTTTTGTATCATTTGGATTTGCTACTCTGATAGTATCACTACTTGAGGTTAATTGGTAGTTACTAGCATCAATTGGAGTTGTACCAAAATCTATAAATACACCCTCTTTTCTAATAGGATTAGTACCTTTTACTTTAAAGAGTATTCTAAGTCTCTCTTCTGGAAGTTTAGCTGGAGATGTATATTCAAATACAACGTGTCCTCTCTCATCTGTAACAGCACTATATTTATCCAATGTCCCTAAATTTTGGTCAAAGACTTCTGCATATATTGTAGCTCCTGCTACTGGTTGCATATTATCTTTGTCATTTAGATACAAATCAAGTACTCTTGTCTCTTTTGGTGTGACTATTGTATGGACTTTTGGTACTGCTAATAACTCTACATTACCATCAACAAGACTCTCATCACCAAAATTAATAACTGTAGTGCTTGATGGTCTTGGGTCTGTAGCATTTGTATCAAATACAATCTCAAGAGGTTCATTTGGCAAAGTTGAAGGAGCAGTATAGATAAAACTTACTCTACCTGTAGCATCGGTAATACCACTATATTGATCTAATGTTCCTAATCTTTGATTAAATACTTTGGCATATACAGCAGTTCCTTCTACAGGTTGTTGTTGGGCAATATCATTTACATATACATCAATTTTTTGACTTTGACCACTTCCTTGGATTGTTGCACTGGCTGGATTTGTAACCAACTCATAGTAGTGGACATCTTGATTATCACCCTCATTAAGTATCTCTGTATATGGTCCTCTAGTTTTGGAACCATCTTTATTTACCAAATATTTATTATATTTGACTGATATTGTATTGCTTCCTGAAAGTGCTTTTCCATCACAATTGTAAAATACTCTTGATACAAAGAGTGTTTTATTATCACCTTTTGTATCGAGCATAAAAGATGTAGGCTCAACACTGAATCTATCTACACTACACCCTTTTATAATTGGTTCAAACTTTTCAAGTTTTACTTTGATGTGCTTGTCAAGCTCTAATGCAGTGAATATAACTTTGTACTCTACATAGTTTTGTTTTTCATGATTAACTACATCAGTAATTACACCTGCAATTTTTGCTACAGGTGCACTTCCATCACCGTCAGCATTTGTACTACCTCCACAACCTGCTAATATTATAAATATTATGGGTAGAAATAGTGATAATAACTTTTTCATCATAAACCCTTTTGGCTATTTTTATAGTTTTTAATATATTTTATAGTTAAATCCCAATGTAAATCCATATGCATCATTTACACTATCAAGTGATGAATCCATATAGCTTATACCTGCATCTATAGAGAATGTTTCAAAATCCCATATAGCACCTATCTCTCCACCATAAGCTCCACCGCTTTCATCTATAGTATCATTATATTTATACTCTTCATATCCTACTACAAAACCTATATATGGTCTAATTGCTCCACTATTTGTGGGAATATTATAAAACATATAATCAAGCTGACCCAATATATATGTATTTGCAGCTGTACTTCCAGCAACTGTTTCATCTGCAATAAATGAATAACCCAACAAAAATCTAAAGTCTTCATTTTTTGCACCAAGTTTGAGTGTAAGAGCAGGAGCAGTATAACTGTTACTAAGTCCTAGTGAATCAAGTGTATCAAATGTATATGCAGTTACTCCAACTCCAATGAGTCCAACACTCTCAGCTTGTGGAGCTTGAGTTAGTAGCATTGAGCCAACAGCCAAAACACCTAAAGTTTTTGTAAATTGTTTTGTTTTCATAATTGAAAACCCCCCTTTTCTATTTTCTAATATCAAATAATATCTTTTAATATATTAATCTACTCTTACATATTGATAAGTTTGTATTAATCGTATAATTTACACCTTTTTACTATAATTTGATTTGAGTTTTGTCACTATCTTGGTATTAGATAAATATAAAACAAATATTAAAGAAGTAGGAAAAAGTATGATTGATTTGAAATATTTCCAAAACAACTATGATGAGGTATCAAAAAAACTCCAAACCAAAGGTGTAGATACTGATACTTTGCAAAAGTTAAAAGAGTTATTTGTAGCACTCAAAGAGAGTAATGCAGAGTATGAATCTGTTAGAGCAATTCAAAATAAAAAATCAAAAGAGTTTGGTATCTATAAAAAAGAGGGTAGAGATATAGCACCTTTAAAAGCTGAAGTTGATAAATTAAAGCAAGAGGGTGCAAAACTTTTGCAAAAGAGTAAAGAGTTAGAAGAGCAACTACAACAGATTGCACTATCTATTCCAAATTTGCCAGATGATACTGTACCAATTGGTGAAGATGAGGATGATAATGTAGAGATTAAAAGAGTTTTAGAGCCAAAAGAGTTTGACTTTGAGCCAAAAGAGCATTGGGAGTTGGCTCAAAAGAATGGTTGGATAGATTTTGAAAGGGGTGTAAAGTTAGCCAAAAGCAGATTTGCAGTACTTTATGATGAAGCTGCAAGACTTCAAAGAGCTTTGATAAACTTCTTTTTGGATTATAATACTAAAAATGGATTTACAGAGTATGCCATACCATATATGACAAATAGTAATATGCTAAAAGGTACAGGGCAGCTTCCAAAGTTTGAAAATGATCTGTTTAAAGTTTGTGAAGAGGATTTATACCTCATTCCAACAGCAGAAGTACCGCTAACAAACCTTTTTTATGATGAGATACTCTCTATAGATGATTTGCCACATCTAATGACAGCATACTCACCATGCTTTAGAAAAGAAGCAGGTAGTGCAGGTAGAGATACAAGAGGTATGATTAGACAGCATCAGTTTGCAAAAGTGGAGATGGTAGCAATAGCACACCCTAATAAGAGTGAAGAGATTTTTGATATGATGGTTCAAAATGCTTCAAATTTGCTAACAGAACTTGGATTACCTCATAGATTAGTAGAACTTTGTACAGGAGATTTGGGATTTTCAGCTGCAAGAACTGTTGATTTGGAGGTTTGGTTACCAGGGCAAAACAGATACAGAGAGATAAGTTCAGTATCAAATACCAAAGATTTCCAAGCAAGAAGAGCCAAAATTAGATTTAAAGATGGCAAAAAAAATAGACTAGTTCATACTCTCAATGGTTCTGCTTTAGCTGTTGGCAGAACAATAGTTGCTATTATGGAAAATTATCAAAGAGCCGATGGTACCATCGAAATACCAAAAGTTTTGCAAAAATATATGTAGCAGTTGATATTATATATAGATTAAAGTATAAAATAAATGATAACTAAAATCCCATCTCCAAATATTTTTGGATTGCTCTGCCTTGGAATGAGGCTTTAGCCTCATTTGTTAAAGTACTAAATTTCTATTTGCGTAACATCAGTTTTATAATCTGTTATAAATAGGCTAAGTTAAATTGGATAAAATAAGCTCCAATATAATTTGATGGTATGTAATTTTTTTTCAAGGTTGAGTAATGAGTATAGATTTTAAAGCATTGGCAAAGCAGTATGGTACACCTCTGTTTGTATATGATTTTGATTATATGACAAAGCAGTATAACGAGTTAAAAGATGCTTTTAGCGGAGTAAAATCATTGATAGCTTATGCAGTCAAAGCAAATTCAAACTTATCTGTAATTTCACACTTTGGTAAACTTGGTTCTGGTGCAGATTGTGTAAGTATTGGTGAAGTACAAAGAGCTTTAAGTGCTGGTATTGATAACTACAAAATAATATTTTCAGGTGTTGGAAAAAGAGATGATGAGATAAAAGATGCACTTGAGGCAAATATATTAATGCTGAATTTAGAGAGTGAAGCAGAGATGAGGCATGTAGAATCTGTTGCCAAAAGAGAGGGTAAAGTAGCAAGAATATCTATTAGAGTAAATCCAAATGTAGATCCCAAAACTCATCCTTATATCTCAACTGGACTTCATGAAAATAAATTTGGTGTCGAGATAGATATGGCAAAGAGAATGTATATATATGCCAAAAACTCCAAGTGGCTAGATCCTGTTGGAATACATTTTCATATCGGTTCCCAACTTACAGAACTTTCACCTATAAAAGAAGCAGTCGAGATAATTGCAAATTTGGTTCGTTCTCTTAAGGCTATAAATATAGATATAAGATTTTTTGATGTAGGTGGTGGACTTGGTGTTGTATATGATAAAGAGAGTTTGATTAATACTTATGAGTATGCAGAGACTATCAAAGAGGCTACAAAAGATTTGGATGTAACAATAGTGTGTGAGCCTGGTAGATTTTTAACAGCCAATGGTGGTTGGCTTATTACTTCAGTACTCTATGAAAAGGTAAATGGAGATAAGAGATTTGTAATTGTTGATGCAGCTATGAATGACTTAATTCGTCCATCACTATACAAAGCTTATCACAAAGTAGAACTGTTAGATAATGAAAATACAAAAGAGTCTTTAAAAGCAGATATTGTAGGTCCAATATGTGAAAGTGGTGATTGGCTTGCAAAAGATTTACTTTTGCCTCCTACTAAAAGTGGTGATTTGATAGTAATTCATAGTGCCGGAGCTTATGGATTTACAATGGCAAGTAATTATAACACCAGAGGAAGAGCAGCTGAAGTTGCTTGTGAGGGTGGTAAGTGTCGTAAAATAAGAGATAGAGAGAATTTTGAAGATCAAATCAGATTAGAAAAAGCCTATCTGTAAGGGGTTGAGATATGAATAAGAGTTTAGAGGAGTTAAGAAGAGAGATAGATGCTATTGATGACAAGCTTTTAGAACTTTATAACAAAAGATTAAAGATTGTTCATCAAGTTGGTGTTCTCAAAAACAGTACTGGAGCTCCTATATATAGACCAGAAAGAGAACAAGAGATATTAGATAGACTAAAGAGAATAAACAAAGAGTCAGGCGGAAGATTGACAGATGAAGCAATTGAAGCACTCTTTTTGGAACTTTTTGCAGTAGCTAGGAATTATGAATTACCAGAAAGAGTAGCATTTTTGGGACCTGAGGCTAGTTTTACACATCAAGCTGCAGAGAGTAAGTTTGGTGCTATGAGTCACTATATACCTATACATACAATAAAGGGTGTATTTAGAGAGGTTAGTCGCAAGAAGGCAAAATTTGGAGTAGTTCCAATAGAAAATAGTTTCAATGGAATAGTTAGTGATACAATATCTTGTCTTAGTGAATATAATCTAAAAATTGTTGCAGAAGTAATTGTAGAGATTCATCATGTATTGGCAACCAAAGCTGAGAGTATAAAAAATATCAAAAGAATATACTCAAAAGATATAGCATTTGGTCAATGTAGCCAATTTTTAGAAGATGTAGGACTTGATATGATAGAGCAGATTCCAGTGGAATCTACAGCCAAAGCTGCTCAACTTGCTGCAAATGATCCAAGTAGTGCGGCAATATGCTCAGAAGTTGCAGCAAAATTATATAATCTTCCTATTATGTTTAATAATATCGAAGATGAGGGTAATAATAGAACACGATTTTTTATCGTAAGTGATTTTGAGAATGCTCCAAGTGGTAATGACAAGACTACAATTTTGGCAAAGCTTCCAAATCGTCCTGGTTCATTGGTAGATTTTTTAAATGACTTTAAAGATGCTCAGATAGATTTGACCAAGATAAAATCTCATATTGTAGGTGGAGTATCGATATTTTTTATAGAGTTTGATGGACACAAAGATGATGAGAATATAAAGGATATATTTCAAAAGCATAAAGAGTCTATCAAATTCTTGGGTTCATATATCAAGGAAGCTGTAGATGTATAGTCTGTTTCATCAAAGAATGAATGAGCATCTAAAAGATATAGATGTATATGAGGCTGGTAAACCTATTGAACTGGTTGTAAGAGAGTTTGGAGTAGATCCAAAAGATATAGTTAAACTTGCTTCCAATGAGAACCCTTTGGGTACTTCACCAAAAGTTGCAAAAGTTATTTGCGAACATGCAAATAGAGCTCATATGTATCCAGATGATAGTATGTATGCACTCAAAGAGGCACTCTCAAAAAAGTTTTTGGTAGAGCATGAGAATTTAATAATTGGTGCAGGAAGTGATCAGGTACTATCTTTTATATCTCATCTATTGTTAAATAGTTCAAAATCTATACTTACTTCAAGAGTAAGTTTTGCAATGTATGATATATATGCGGCTCATCATGGAGCAAAAGTTATAAAAACTCCAAGCTATCAACATAAAGCAGATGAATTTATACCTTTGATTAAAAAACACTCTCCATCTATTGTATATCTATGTACACCAAACAATCCAACCGGCGATGCTATGGATATAGATGAAGTTTACAAAATTATAGAAGCAACAGACAGTAGTACAACTTTGGTTGTAATTGATGGTGCATATATGGAGTATGCTCAAGCAAAAAGCAACAGATACAAAATTGAGCCATCAAAAATAATCAAAAAGTATCCAAATGTACTCTATCTTGGTACTTTTTCAAAAGCTTATGGACTTGGTGGAATGAGAGTAGGGTATGGAATTGCTAGAGAGGATTTTATAAAAGCATTACTAAAAGTAAGACCTCCATTTAATATTACAACCCTCTCAATGGCAGCGGCAGTAGAAGCACTAAATGATACAGAGTTTGTAGAAAAAACTCTCTTGATACACTCCCAAGAGATAAGCAGATATGAAGAGTTTGCAAAAGAGCATAATATAAAGTATATTCCAAGTGCAACCAATTTTATTACATATCTGTTTGAGGGAGAGAGAGAGTCTGATAGATTGTATGAGTATATGCTAAAAAGAGGTGTAATAGTTAGAAATTTAGCCTCTTATGGAATGAATGCTTTGCGTATTACAGTAGGTACAAAAAAGCAAAATGAGAGAGTATTTGAACTTTTAAGCAAGGCTTTAAATTGAGACGAGTAGAGGTTTTTAGAGACAATACAGAAAATGTATCAAACCCACCTTTGAAGGATTTGGAGAGTGAAGAGTTGACAAATCGGTATATCTCTGTGATAGACAAAATAAGACACTATGATGATGAGTGGTTTGAAGATATACTAAAAGCCAATAATCTGTTTGGTAAAAAATTGAATGCCAAAAGGTGTCGTCTTGTAGTATTGGCATCACTAAGAAAGAGTATGGAGTCTAAGAGCATTGAAAATTAAAGATTATACAATAGAGCAGTTAGGAGATTTGGCACAAAATATAAGAGATAGGATATTGGAAGTTGTCAGTAAAAATGGAGGACATCTCAGCTCTACACTTGGTGCTGTTGATTTGATAGTTGGTATGCACAAAGTTTTTGATGCAAGTAGTGATCCATTTATATTTGATGTATCGCACCAGGCTTATGCACACAAACTTCTTACAGACAGATGGGATAGTTTTGATACTTTGCGACAATTTGGCGGTATTGGAGGTTATACAAGTCCATTTGAATCTGAATATGACTACTACAAAGCTGGACACAGTTCTACATCCATATCGCTTGCTGTTGGAGCTGCAAAAGCTATAAGACTCAAAAATGAAGAGGGCAAAAGAGTACCTGTAGTTATGATAGGTGATGGCAGTATGAGTGCTGGTATGGTATATGAAGCACTCAATGAGCTTGGCGATAGAAAATATCCAGTAGTCATTATATTAAATGATAATGAGATGAGTATAGCCAAGCCAATAGGGGCAATTAGTAGGTATCTATCTACTGGTATGGTAGGACCTCTGTATCAACAACTTAAAAAGAGAGTTGAGAGTATGCTTGAGTATCTTCCTGAGGGTGCTGGATATATAGCCAAAAAATTTGAAGAGTCTCTTCATCTAATAACTCCAGGAATGTTGTTTGAAGAGTTGGGGATTGAGTATGTAGGTCCAATAGATGGTCATAATATGGAGTTGATTATTGAGACTTTGACTCTTGCCAAAGAGCTTGGAAAACCTGTAATTGTACATGCCCAAACTATAAAAGGTAAAGGTTATGAGATAGCTGAAGGGTATCTTGAGCATTGGCATGGAGTAGGACCATTTGATATACAAAGTGGTAAATCACTCAAAAAGAGTAGTTCCAAAAAGAGTGCTACACAAATATTTAGTGAAACTATGCAAGAATTGGCTTGTGAAGATGAAAAGATTGTAGGTGTAACAGCAGCAATGCCAGGAGGTACAGGATTATCACCACTGTTAAAAAAGTATCCAGATAGATTTTGGGATGTTGCAATAGCAGAACAACATGCAGTTACATCAATGGGACCACTTGCAAGAGAAGGATTTAAACCATTTTGTGCAATATATAGTACATTTTTACAAAGAGGATATGATCAAATTATTCATGATATAGCTTTGATGAATGTAGGTGTTACATTTGCAATAGATAGAGCAGGAGTTGTGGGTGAAGATGGTGAAACACACCAAGGGGCTTTTGATATATCCTACCTGCGTATCATTCCAAATATGACACTCTTGGCTCCATTTAATGAGAGTAGTTTAAAAAAGTCTCTCTATTTTGCAAAAGATTTTGCCACACCTCTTGCTATCAGGTATCCAAGAGGTGCATTTATATCAGATGATTTTGATGTACCAGATTATGAGTTTGGTAAATCATGGATGGTAAAAGATGGCACTGATATACTTTTTGTAGGTTATGGCAATGGTGTAGGTAGGGCATTGGCAACTGCTTCTTTGTTGTCTCAATACTCAATTGCAACGCTTGATTTGAGGTTTGTCAAACCTCTTGATAGAGAACTTTTAATTTCACTTGCAAAGAGATTTGATAAGTGGTATATATTTAGTGATGGTATAAAAGCAGGTGGAGTAGCTTCTGCAATTGAAGAGATGTTTGAGAGTGAGAGTATAAAGGGTGTATCTGTTGTATCATTTGAGTATCCAGACAGATTTATACCACATGGTGCTACAAAGATGGTAGAGGAGTCATTGGGGTTGTTGCCCCAGCAGTTGGCAAAAAGAGTTGAAACAGATATATTAAAGACAAAAGTATCTGTAGATAATATAGGTTAAAAAATTTAAAAGGAGAGATATGTCAAAAGAGTATATTTTTACCAGTGAATCTGTAACAGAAGGTCACCCAGACAAGATGGCAGATCAAATTAGTGATGCTATTTTAGATTATATTATAGAACGAGATACAAGTGCCAGGGTTGCCTGTGAGACAATGCTTAGTAATGGATATTGTATTATTGCAGGAGAACTAAAGACTCATACCTATGCACCAATGCAGGATATTGCCAGACAGGTGATCAAAGAGATAGGTTATACAGATGCAAGTTTTGGGTTTGATTATAGAAGTGCTGGAGTTTTAAATGGAGTAGGGGAGCAATCTCCAGATATTAACCAAGGTGTTGATCAAGCCTCAGGTGAAATTGGAGCAGGTGATCAGGGATTGATGTTTGGATATGCTTGTAATGAGACACCAGAACTTATGCCTTTGCCAATATCACTAGCTCACAAAATTACTTCCAAATTGGCTGAAGTTAGAAAAGATGGAACTTTGCCATACCTTAGACCAGATGGTAAAGCACAAGTGAGTGTAAAATACAAAGATGGAAAACCTGTTGAGGTAAAGACTGTAGTTGTATCAACTCAACATGCACCAGAAGTTGAGCAAAAACAACTCAAAAAAGATATTATTGCTGAAGTTATAGAAGCAGTAATTCCAAAAGAACTCTTAGCAGATGATGCAATCTATCATATAAATCCGACAGGCAGATTTGTAATAGGCGGTCCTCAAGGAGATGCGGGGCTTACAGGAAGAAAGATAATAGTAGATACATATGGTGGCAGTTGTCCTCACGGTGGAGGAGCATTTTCAGGCAAAGATCCTACAAAAGTAGATAGAAGTGCAGCATATGCAGCTAGATATGTAGCCAAGAATCTTGTAGCTGCTGGGGTTGCTGATAGGGTTACTATTCAGATAGCTTATGCAATAGGTGTTGTAGAGCCTGTATCTATTATGGTTGATACTCATCAAACAAGCAAGATAGAAGAGTCCAAAATTGAACAGTGTGTCAAAGATATTTTTGATCTAAGACCAGCTGGAATTATCAAAGAGTTGGATTTGCTTAGACCAATATATAGAAAAACTGCAACATATGGACACTTTGGGAGAGAGCTTCCGGAGTTTAGTTGGGAGCAGATTAACAGAGTAGATGAGATAAAATCCTACCTTGGTCTATAAATTGGCAATTTTTTTTGTCAATTTAAAGATGTGTTTAAAAATCTTTTGTTATAGTGTGAAGCACAAAACGAAAAAGGAGAAATCATGGCAGTAATGATTACAGATATTTGCATCAACTGTGCAGCTTGTATAGATGAGTGTCCTGTTGAAGCTATTGTAGATGAGGATGATAACCCAACTGGTGAGGATATCTACTATGTTTACGCAGATAAGTGTGTAGAGTGTGTAGGTTATCATGATGTACCTGCTTGTGCAGAGGCATGTCCTACAGAGGGTTGTATCGTATGGAGTGACTGTGCAGAGGGTGCAACTTGCAAGGATGATGTTCCTGCAGAAGCAAGAGAAAATCACACACCTGTTATAGAGGATTGATCCTTTTACCTCCAACTATCTGTTGGGGGTATAAAATTTCTACAAATTTATATTTTTCGACTTCAATTACTTCAAATTAATAGTACTTTAATACCATTTATGATATGCTTCGCTCCAAATTTCTGATACAGAGGAAGAAGTATAAATGGAACAAACTCTATCAATTATAAAGCCTGATGCTACAGCAAAAGGTGTAATAGGTAAAATTATAGACAGATTTGAGAGTAATGGATTGAGGGTAGCAGCTATTAAAAAGTTGCAACTAAGTCGTGCAGATGCAGAAGCATTTTATGCTGTACACAAAGAGAGACCTTTCTTTGGTGAATTGGTTGATTTTATGGTATCTGGTCCAGTTGTAGTATCTGTACTAGAGGGTGAGAATGCAGTAGCAAAAAATAGAGAGCTTATGGGTGCAACAAACCCAAAAGAGGCAGAGCCTGGTACAATCAGAGCAGATTTTGCTGATAGTATTGATGCTAATGCTGTACATGGAAGTGACTCTTTGGAGAATGCAAAAATAGAGATAGCATTCTTTTTTGCTCAAAGAGAGATTTGCTAAGAAGTATATAGTGAAGATTGATTTTGGCAAGGTAAGTCGCACAGTGGCTATGCCTTTTGAGTATGGGATAGATGGTTGTACCTTTAGTGGTACACTCCAAAAAGTATCTCGTAATGAGGTGGAGTTAATATCTAAAATAGAGGGTAAAACAACTCATTATTGTGATAGATGTGGCAAGAGTTATGATGAGACTCTTGATATTGAATTGAAATTACAATTGAGTGATATACCCATATCAGGAAACGATTCATTAGATAGTGTAGAGTTTCTTGATGGTATGATAGATATAGATGAACTCTTACACAGTGAATTAGAGTCTATTAAGACTACATATAACTACTGTCCAGAGTGCAAAGATGATAACAGCACTTTGGAAGTAGAGTATTAATAACTACACAAGAAAGGATAAAAGATGGCAGTACCAAAGAGAAGACACAGTAAAACTCGTGCAGCAAAGAGAAGAACACACTATAAAGTAACACTTCCAAGACCTGTAAAAGATGAAGATGGGACATGGAGAATGCCTCATAGAATGAATCCTGTAACAGGTGAATATAAGTCCTAATGGCACAGAGCCAAAAGATAGTTCGCGTCGCAATTGACGCGATGGGTGGTGATTTTGGTCCTGAACCCATAATAGAAGGTTGCATCCAGGCTATGGATGAGAAACGCTTTCAACCTATACTTGTAGGTAAGCAAGAAGATATATTCTCATATATTCCACAATATTATTTAGAACAAGTTGAAATCGTAGAAGCAGATGATGTTATAGATATGAAAGATCAAGCTACCAATGCTTTGCGTCGCAAAGACTCTTCTATATACAAAGCTGTAGAACTAGTTAGAGATGGCAAAGCAGATGCTGTTGTATCTGCAGGACATAGTGGTGCTACTATGACTTTGGCTACACTTCGTATAGGAAGACTACCTCATATCAGCAAACCGGCTCTTGCTACCTTGATGCCAAATACAGGTAGCACAAAGACCCTTGTTCTTGATGTTGGTGCAGTAGTAGAGTGTAAAGCACAAAATCTGTATGAGTTTGGTGCTATGGGTAGAGCTTATGCACAAGAGGTTATGGGTATTGGGCAACCTAGAGTTGGATTACTCTCAAATGGTGAAGAGGATTCAAAGGGTAATGAACTTACAAAAGAGGCATTTAAGTTATTGCAATCAATTCCTGGATTTGTAGGTAATGTAGAAGGAAGAGATATATTTAATGGTAGTGTTGATGTAGTAATTACAGATGGATTTACAGGCAATGTACTACTAAAAACCAGCGAAGGGGTAGCTTCTACAATTTTGACACTTATGAAGCAACAGATTCGCAAATCTCTACCGGCCAAAATTGGTGCATTGCTTATGAAAAAGAAGGTATTTAATACTCTCAAAAAAGAGATAGACTATGCCGAATATGGTGGAGCTCCTTTGCTTGGTGTAGATGGTTGTGCAATAGTAAGTCATGGCAGCAGTAATTCCAAAGCTATCAAAAATGCAATCTTTCAAGCTATAAATTATACTAAATCTGATGTAAATAGGAAAATTGAGGAGCTTCTTGTTATAGATAAGAGCAAACATCAATAACAAAGCAAGTAGCTTTGTGGTAAAATAGCCTTCAACGCTTTAGGGGATTTGGATACCCTGTGCTGAAGGAGTCTTATGTCAGATACTAAATACTACGCATCAATGCGCTCTATTGGAGCGTATGTACCCCAAAAAATACTTACCAACAGTGACTTTGAAAAGATGGTTGATACCAATGATGAGTGGATTGTCAAGCGAACAGGTATCAAAGAGAGGCATATTGCTGAGAGTGATGAATATACCAGTGATATGGCTGTAAGAGCTTGTGAAGATGCAATAGCAAGAGCAGATATTGATAGAGCAGATATTGATATGATAATATGTGCTACTGTAACACCAGATTACTTCAATATGCCATCAACTGCCTGTATAATAGCTGATAAACTAGGCATTAAAAATATTCAAGCTTTTGATATATCAGCAGCTTGTAGCGGCTTTGTATATGGATTGTCTGTGGCCAAGGCATTTATAGAGTCTGGAATGAAAAAAAATATTCTTTTAATTGGGGCTGAGAAGTTTAGCTCAATTGTTGATTATACAGATAGAACCACATGCAT
>JAMOSA010000102.1 GCA_027063325.1 Campylobacteraceae bacterium | reverse complement strand
AGCATATCCACTTTTTAGTAAACAGTTAAAGCAAAAGAAGAGAAAAAAGAGTGAAGAGAAAGTAAAAAGAAAAAGAGGACGACCTAAAGGAAGTAAAAATAAGAACAGTGGAACATTAAGATTAGAAGGTCTGTTTAGAGTTGTCAATTGGTATTTAAAAATCATCCTTAAAGTGATAAAACTCCCACAATTACGCTACTTTGTCTATGATGGAGCATTTGGGAATAATGCAGGAATCCAAGCTGTTAGAAGAGCTAATTTACATCTTATTTCTAAACTAAAGAAGAACAGTTCACTCTACTTTAAATTTGAAGGAAAGCAGAAAGGCAGAGGACGAAAACGGATATATGGAGAGTTAATTGATTATCAAAATATGGATAAAAAACATCTCAAAAAAACAACCATTGATAAAGATATAGAGACAAAAATATATCAGTTTGAGGCTATTCATAAAAAGATAAATGGAACACTTAATATTGTTCTTATCTTTAGTACAAATCTAAAAACTAAAAAAACAACGCATACCATTCTATTTTCTACAGACTTAGAACAAGACTATAACAAAATCATAGAGTACTACTCACTTAGATTTCAGATTGAATTTAACTTTAGAGATTCCAAACAGTTCTTTGGTCTTGAAGATTTTATGAATATCAAGAAGAGACGCTTACATAACTTCGCAAATCTATCACTTTTTATGAATAATCTAAGCTATCTTATCTACAAAGATAGTTATCTTAGTCGATATAGTATTAATGACATCAAAGCCCTATTTATGGCTGAACGATATACTAAAGAAGCATTAAAATTCTATGGTCAAAATGGGGATGATATTTTAATTAGCAATGCTATAGAGCATATTGCCCAATTCTCTATGATTCATGGTGATACTGGGTGAGATTTTTGGCTATGGTATTGTTAAAATATAGATATTTAAATAAAAAAGTATATTTCATTGTAACATTTCCAGAGTATTCAAAAGCCTAAATTACTTTCATATTATCTGTAGTTCTCTTTGCTGTATCCTCCGTTTGAAGTTGAATTGGGTATTTTGAAATCTTTTACTCTCAAAGTCAAACTTATTATCAAACCTTTCAACTCTTTATCTGTTATAAAAAACATCCTTTACTGCCAATTACTGTCAAATCCACCTCCAAAATCCATTGATACAAAGGTAGGATCACTATACCCCTCTCCTATACTCAAAGAGCGAAGCTGTAAAATATCACTTTTGGGATCAATACCTTGTGGGCATACCAAAGTACACTCTCCACACAATGTACAATCCCATACTCCATTTTGCTGAACAGAAGATATTAGAGTACCCTTTTTAGACTCTCTTTTATCTATTGCATATCTGTAAACTCTTGTTAGTGCATAAGGACCTGCAAAATCACCATTTACAGCAAATACCGGACAAGCAGAGTAGCAACTGCTACACAATATACAATCACTCTGTATCTGATTTAACTCTTCATCTTTGCTATCTAATGGAGTTGGTTTGTAGCTTTGCAAATGGGCATTTGTCTGCTTTAGACTCTTTGTTATATTACTGCACCTATCTACAAGCAAATCTCTTTGTACCTTATGATACCTCAATGGTTCTATTTTGTCTTTGTCATTGACAGGGGTAGAACAAGCCAAAACCTCTTTACCATTTACTATTACTGCACAGGCTCCACAGACTCCGCTTCTACATCCTGAGCCAAAGGTCAAAGATGAATCAATATGCTCTTTTATATAGTATAAAGCACTCAAAAGAGTAGTAACTTTGGTTGTAATATCAAAAAGCTGGGTTTTATTGTCCCTTTTTATCTCTATTTTCATATATCAACTCCTATACTCCAACTCTCATCCAATATATATCTTGTCGGTTTTTGATATGCCATAGATTGCATTGGATAATCTTTCCTATAATGAGCGCCTCTGCTCTCTTTTCTATAGATAGCTCCTTTTATCAAAGCTTCTGAAATCTCCAAAGCACTCTTTAATTCCAACCAAACCTGCAAATTTGTATTGAATATCAAACTTTTATCTGCAATACCTGCCAAATCAAATCTCTCTTTGAGTCTATATAACTCTTTTAGTGCCATATCCAAACTATCACCATCTCTTACAATACCAACTCTATGAAACAGTAAATCACCCAACTCTTCTCTAATAGCATATATATTCTCTTTGCTCTCTTTCTCAAAGATAGATTTCAACTCTTTTTCTATCTGATCTTTTGTATCAAAATTTTTATCTGAATTTAAAGGTATATTATCTATAGCCTCTCTTGCAGCAGCTCTACCAAATGCTATAATCTCAAGCAAAGAGTTGCCACCAAGCCTATTTGCTCCATGCAAACTTGCTTCTGATACTTCACCTACACTATAACAATTTTTAAGTTTGC
>JAMOSA010000101.1 GCA_027063325.1 Campylobacteraceae bacterium | reverse complement strand
TACAAACAGCGGTATTATTACTACTCATATATTTGCCCTTGGGGTTGTAATGTCATTTATGTTGGGAGCATTGATGCAAATGCTTCCTGTACTTGCTGGTGTAGTTATATCAAATCCTACAAAAAAGGCTCTAAGAGTTCAATGGTTAGTGATATTTGGTACTATATCACTGCTACTTAGCTTTAATAGTGGTCAGACTCCTTTATATATTTTGAGTGCAATACTTCTTGGTTTTGCAATACTACCTTTGGGTGCAGATATACTTACCAAATTAGTAGCTCTTAGAACACACTCATCTTCATCTACTGGTATGTCATTTGCACTTATTGGATTGATAGCTCTATATATTATAGGTCTTACATTACTTGGTATCAGAAGTGGTTGGGTAGAGGGATTATCATATACAGCACTAAAAACGGCCCATTACAGTTTTGCTCTTTTTGGTTGGGTGGCTTTGCTTATTATATCTGTATCATTCCAAGTAATTGAGATGTTTTATGTAACTTCACCATATCCAAAACTTATCCAAAGGCTCTTTCCAACTACTATAAATCTACTCTCTTTATTTATTATGATTTCAGCTATTTTGTTCCCTATACTCCAAGAGTGTGCAAAAGCTGTTATATATATACTTTTATTGGCTTATGCCTTGATAACTCTACATAGATTATATAATAGAAAAAGAGCAGTATCAGATGCTACAGTTTGGTTTTGGTATATCGGTATGGGTGCATTGGCTCTTTCAATGGTAGGTGCTTTGTTGTCATCTGTAGTTGATGGCATTGCTATAGAATCTATTGCAGTTGTATATGTAGTATTTGTAGTATCAGTGATATTTGCTATGAGTTACAAAATAGTACCATTTTTGGTATGGTTTCATCTAAATGCACAAGGATACTTCAAAGCTCCTATGATGCATGAGGTGATACACCCAAAATATAGCAAAATGCACCTGTGTCTGCACTCAATGACTATTATAGTATCACTTATAGCTTCACAAGTAGAGTTGCTATGGAGTGTAGCAGGTGTAGCTATGATTTTATCTTTTGGTATGTTGGCACTATCTATATACAGAGCTTGGCATATATACTTAGATACAAAAAAGAGTGGAGAGAGGTTTGATATGGGGAGTTTTAAATGAAAAGACTCTTTGGATATATAATTGTTTTCAATCTACTTTTTGGCAATATTACATACGCAAAGCTATCAAAAGAGGTACTTGACTACCAGATAAAAGAGACTGTTCAGCAGTTTATCAGACAGACAACAGGTGGTGAAGAGTTTCTCAAAAAACTTCCTGGATATTTGGTATTTCCAAATATATACAAAGCTGGATTTATGATAGGCGGAGAGTATGGTGAGGGAGGTATGGTAATAGGCGGTAAAGTTGTAGAGTACTACAGTATGATTTCAGCTTCAATTGGGTTTCAAATGGGAGCTCAAAGACGCTCTATGATAATAGCCTTTTTGGCTCCATCTATGCTTGATAGCTTTAGAAGAAGTCAGAAGTGGAAAGTTGGAATTGATGGTAGTATAACAGTAGTAGATTGGGGAAAGACTATAGATTTGAGTACAGTTGATTTCAAAAAACCAATAGTTGCTTTTGTATTTGACAATGAGGGGCTTATGGCTGGTATATCTATAGATGGTGCCATCTTTACAAGAATACAGAAATAAGATTACAGATGCAAAAAAAGATTATAGATTTTTCAAGATATAGTAGTATAAAGATAGGTCCCAAAGTAGAGGTAAATATAATAGAAAATGGTGATATTATTCCAAAGAATAGTTTTATCGTAGGTAGAGCATGTAATCTACTAATCTCCCCTACCCCTCCATCAATATCAATGCTTGGCAAAGATTTTGATTATATAAAAGAGTATGATGATATATTGGAGGTGGGTGCTAGTGTAGCAACAGGCAGACTGCTCTCTTATGTCAAAAAAAATAATATCAAAGGCTTGGAGTTTATATCTCACCTGCCAGGAAGTATAGGTGGTATGGTAGCTATGAATGCCGGAGTCAAAGAGTATGAGACATTTAATATACTAAGTTCTCTCAAGACAGATGACAGATGGATAGATACCAAAGATATATCCCATGGATACAGATATGCAAATCTGCCTGGTGTTGTAACTGCTGTTAGATTTAAAATCCAAAGAGGATTTGATACCAGATTACAAAATACTTTATCCAAGCTCAGAAAAAACCAACCCAAAAATCCAAGTGCAGGATCAACTTTTAAAAATCCAAAGGGTGAATATGCAGGAAGATTAATAGAAGCTGTGGGATTAAAAGGTAAACAGATAGGCGGTATGGCATTTAGTAGTGTTCATGCTAACTTCTTGGTAAATTTGGGTGGTGGTAGATATAGTGAAGCTATAGAGCTAATAGAGTTGGCAAAAGATAAAGTAGAAGCAAAATATGGCATAAGATTAGAAGAGGAGATAAAGATAGTAAGTATAAAATATAAGGCTTTGAAAGAAAGTATATCTGTATAACATCAGTTACTAAGGTGAATATAAAGCTTTACTTTCAATAAAAAATTACCAATCAAAATTCTGTTTTATGACTCTATATACAGCTTTAGCAATTAATCTGTAACCCTCTTTATTGGGGTGTATATAATCACTCTTTAAATTACTCTCAGATATAACTTTGGGCAGTATTTCAAGCTCTGCTGGAATATTATACTCTTTTGCAATATCACTATAAAGCTCCAAACTATCAAGACCAAATATACCAATATCAGGAACACCAATCAAGACTACTTTTGAACCACTTTTATTAATTAAATCTATCATCTTTTTAATATTTGATTTAAGCTTCTCTCTTGAGGCTCTTCTTAGAATATCATTACCACCATAACATAATATTGTCAAGTCTGGTTTATATTTTTTCAACAAACCCGGCAATCTATACAATCCACCCTCACTTGTCTCTCCACTTAATCCTGCATTAACAACTCTCAATCCAGTAAGTTTTTGAAGAATAGCTGGATAACTGTATAGTTCGGGTTTATCTATACCATAACCATATGTCAAACTATCCCCAACAGCCAAAATTGTACTGTTTGGTGATAAGACTACTTTTGTTTTACTCTCAGAACTCTCTTTTTGAGGTCTAAAGAGTATCAAAACAGATGCTGTCAGTAAAAAAGCAAGAAGATATTTCATTGCAAATTTTTAAGACTGTTGATAGTATAAGAGTAGTTGCTATTTTGCAAGTTTTTTGACCTTTTTTCCCTTGTCTATCCAACCATACTCTATACCGCCTTTTAACTCATATACATTTTTAAAACCTACTTTGTCACTTAGCCAATTACCAAGAGCTTTTGTACGATTTGCATGAGCACAGTATATAATAAAGGGATCATCTTTTGTTTTTATCAATTGGGATAATTTTTGCATCCACTCATCTACATGAGGTTTGCCATTTTTGTCAAAAAACATCATCAAATGGGCATTTGGTATAACACCTCTTTCATTCCACTCCTGTGGTGTACGAATATCTATTACAGGAATACCCTTTTTCTGCATTGCAACAAGTTCATCTGCTGTAATTGATTGAAGTTTTGCAAATGCCAAAGAAGATGCCAAAAATATAGATACAATAAATAGTTTTCTAAACATTGATTACTCCTTTTGTGATTTTAGAGCATATTATACAACACAAATTTAATGATTTGAAAAAGATTAAAGAGGTTGCAAGAGTCCACTTTTGGAACTCTTGCCAAAACTATTTGGTACTATTTTTATCAGTAGATGTTGAAGCTCTTTTAGTCAATTCATCTATAAGGTTTGCCAAAGCACTCTCTTGTAGTAAGCCAGCTTGCATAGTTACAACATTACCTTTACCATCTAAAATAATCAAAAATGGTATAGCCCCCTGCCAACCAGATCTTCTACTGATATAGTTTACAAAGTTCCGTGCAACATTATATGTAATTACATCATAATTTATACCTCTTTCTTTTACAAAACTTTTTACTACATCAGGATTCATCTCTTGAACCTCTATAGCAATCATTTTTAATTTATCTTTATACTTTTTAGTAAGATTTATATAATGGGGAATTGACATTTTACAAGGTGGACATCTAGTACCCCAAAATTCCAAAAATACTACCTTTCCCTCTGCCCCTTTTACTTTGAGACCCTCTGGAGTCCCTTCAAACTCTATCTGTTTACCATCAATTGTAGTAAGTGTAAAGTTATCACCACTACCTGCTGTAGCAAAATTTGTAAATAACATTGAAAACAACAATAAAAATCCAAATAACCTTTTCATTTTTCTCCCTTTATGTGATTTTGATACTCCATAGTGGAAATCAGTAACTTTTTGTTTTTATTTCGTTTACTTTATGTTAACGAAGTAATGAATTATATCATAGTTGAGTAAGCGAAAATAGTACTTTTTATTTAATTTATAATATTTTTTAACCTTTTTTAGACTATTTTATCTAAAAAGAGTGCTATCATTGTACAAAAATCTTAAAAGGACTTCTATTTGGCTACTATTGCTTCACTTGATATTGGATTAAAAAGAATTGGAGTGGCACTCTGTATGGATGGTATTACACCAATACCACAAAAGGCTATTATAAGAAAGGGTAGAAAACAAGCTGCAAAAGAGGTAGGAGAGTTTTTAAAAGAGTGGGAGGTTGATACTGTAATAGTAGGATTACCAAAGGGTGGTAGTAGTGAAAATGAGATGAAAAGGAGAATAGAACACTTTATATCACTCATAGAGTTTAATGACAATACAAAGATATACTATCAAGATGAGTATGGTACATCTATAGAGGCAAAAGAGATGACAAAAGGAGCTATCAAACAAAAAAGAGATGGAAAAATAGATTCAATAGCAGCTTCTATCATACTACAAAGATGGCTTGATACAAGGAGTAGGGATTGAAAGATACAAATTGGCTAATGCCACTTGGACATAAAAACAATTTCCATTTCAATCCCTCACCAAGAGATTTTACAGTAGAAGAG
>JAMOSA010000100.1 GCA_027063325.1 Campylobacteraceae bacterium | reverse complement strand
TATATACTTTTAGCGGTGAGGGTGAGCATACTATACTAAGAGTAACAAAAAAGGGTGTAAGTACCTGGGAGTTTATAGATATGCTGAGTACAAAAAATGGTATCCCAAGAAGAGAGATAGGCTATGCCGGACTCAAAGATAAAAATGCTTTGACTATACAGTATATATCAATACCATCAAAGTATGAAGATAGAGTTTTGGATACACCATTTGACAATTGCAGAGTAACCAAACACTCAAGGCACAATAACAAGCTGAGAATAGGACATCTAAAAGGTAACAGATTTTGGCTCAGATTCAAAAAGGTTCTTCCTTTGCAAAAAGAGATGATAGAGTCAGTCCTTGATTATATAGAAAAAGAGGGAATGCCAAACTACTTTGGAAATCAAAGGTTTGGTAACAGTATGGATAATTGGCAGAAGGGAAAATTGATATCAGAGGGTAAATTGAGACTAAAAGATAGGAGAATGAGAACTTTTTTACTAAGTGCATGGCAGAGTTATCTGTTTAACAGTTGGTTGAGCAAAAGGGTACAGATGTGCAGACTTCTTCAAAGCTTTAAATACAGTGAGGTTGAATCTATATTAAATCTACCCAAAGATACTCTCCAAACTACACAAAAGCAGAAACAGTTTTTTAAAATATTAGAGGGTGATATACTGATGCACTATCCATATGGCAAGATATTTTATGCCAAAGAGATGGATAAAGAGGTAGATAGATTTATACAAAAAGATATATCAATTACAGGTCTTATTGCAGGTAAAAAGGTAAAAAGAGCCAAAGAGATGGCAAAAGTGATTGAAGATATGTTTGATACCAAAATAAATGAACAAGGCTCAAGAAGGTACGGTTGGATATTTCTACAAGATATTGACAAAAAATACATCAAAGAAAAAGCTCAGTATGAATTGTCATTCTATCTGCCAAAAGGGAGTTATGCTACTGTTGTTGTAGATATGCTAAGGGGTGAATATGGAAGTTGTGCTATATAAACACCTTGTTAAAAAAGTTCTCTCTTTTTGTCTGAAGTACTCTCTTGTCAAACTTCAAGGCTATAGATAGGTTTCTTTGTGCCAATTCTGTTTGAAGAGTCTTTGATGAAACTGTGTTTATAATAGTCTGTGCCATTTGGGCGGCATCAGTGTGAGATACCATCATATCAGCTCTTATTATCTCTGAAGTACCACCTACATCAGTAGCCACTACAACTTTTGCTCTGCCCAAAGCCTCTATTGTTGCCCTTGATAACCCTTCTGTTTTTGAAGGCTGCAGATATATATCGATAGAATCCAAAAACTTCACAACCTCATCACCTGCTTTTAAAACTTTACCAAAAGATACCATACTGCTTACTCCAAGCTCTTTGGCATACTCTTTGCACTCACTGCTATCTCCAAAACCGTGAATATAGAGTCTAAATGAGTACTCTTTATACCCTTTTAGTATATCAAGCATATCTATTAGATATTTACAGTTTTTATAGTATATATTGTAGTTTAACAGACTCCCCAAAGATACAGTGCTACCTATAGACTTTGGTTTTAGGGTAGAGTTATACTCAATATCTACATTTGATATAATCTCTGTAACAACCCCTTTGTGTACAGGATAATTTTCAAACAGATAGACAGATACATAAACAGCCCCTTTGGCTTTGTATATAACTCTTTTTGTCAAATACTCATATATAGGACTATATATATATGCTATGATATTTCCATAATATCTGGTTACATCTCTTGCACTGCCTGTAACCTCAACAACATAGTTGCGATTTACTCTTTGGGCAACAAATCCGGCAATCAATCCAAAATGGCTTGGGAGCCTCAGTATAATATACTCATATCTTTCAATCAACTCTTTTAATACCTCTTTTACCCTCTGTACTCTTTTTGGAAGAGAGAGTGATATATATGAGATTGATGGCAGTGGTATAAACTCTACATCTTTACAACTACTTACTCTCAGGTTTGGCAAAGAGTCAATATCTTTGACTCTGCATACTACACTGACTTTGTCAAAATATTTTGTATATCTTTTTAGTATCTCATCATAAAGATTGTTTGAGTAGTAGGTATCTTTGTATCTATATAGTATAGCATCACTCACAAACAGTAACTCTTTCAATATCCGTACCTAAAAAAACTCTTCAACAAGTATATTCTTATATGGCAACCATGCAAATGCCCAACTAGCAAAATTTAAAAATACAAAATATACAAGTGCATAATAAAGGACTATAAGAGTGGTAGTAAATCTTGGGGATATAATATCACTAAGCAGTATTGGCAATCTTCCAAAGACAACAACCTGTAAAGGTATCAGATAAAGCCCCATTCTATCTATGGCAGTAGAGGCAAATTTGACAGTGAGTACCTGCACAAATGCACCTATTGACATAATAAACCATAACCCATACCCATCAGCAAATAATCTTTTCCATCTATTTTTATATATAAAAAACAAAATTGCAGGTATCACATTCATCAAAGCTCTGATTACAGCACCGCTTGATTGCATATTATTTAGGATATACTCTTGTATATATTTCTGTTCTGCACCTGCTAAAAATGTTACATAAGCAGCAACAATCATTATAGATACACCAATAAATTTAAAAAATTTATTTTTCTTATCTGCAAATAGAGCCAAACCTATAATTAAAACAGCTGTTCTGTGAAAAGAGGCTGCAAAGAAAGCAAGAGATATAAACTGTAGCATCTTTTTTTCAACCAGATAAGAAAGAGCACCAAAGGTAATCCCAAGAGCAATTCCCTGCCTAACATACCCTGTAGCAACTGCTATCATTGTATAAGACATTATAACAACAAACCCAAGCCATGGATTTGGCAAAAGCTTCATAACAAACCGACTGACACCCCATACAAATAAAATAGCTGCAATAAAGTTAACAAAGTATATCTCATACCCCAAATCCCAAGCCCACACCTGTAAAAGCCAATAAGATGGATCATGGTGATGAAGTGCATCTATATAATCCATATTTACAGCATCTCTTTCAAACATTGCTAGATAGTTACCCCAATCAGCTCCTACCTCATCTCTAAATCCAATAAAAAGTATAAAGTACATTGCAGTTGGAATCCAAAGTAGTTTTGAGTCCCACTTTTGATATGGAGGTTGCATAATTGCCATTACTGCAAGATATGCAAATGAGATAATATATGGAAGCACTACTTTTTACCTCTTGTTAATTTAACTGCCATTAACAATACTCTTGGCATAAATCTGACTGTCAAATAGAGTATATATGCATAAAAAGGTAATCTGTATTTACTGTTGAATACCTTTGTAATTTCATATACTCTAAACTCTTTGCCTCTATTTTTGTAACCATACTTTATATACTCCCAAACCAAAAACTTTTTTAGTTTTGTATCTGAAATATTTTTGGTATCTACTTTGTCAAAATAGTTTGGAACCACTAAAGCTTTTGTAGTATTCATTGCACTACCTTCAATCTCTAGACTATATATATAACTTTTGGTATCAATATACAAAAAAGGCTCTGTTGCTACTCTTAAGACAAAATTTACATCTTCACCTATGCTCATACTCTCATTGAAATATATATGATTTTTTACAAGATAATCTCTCTTAAAAAGCATTGAGCATAGTACAATATCAAATTTACCATTTAAAACCATATCTACATAAGAGAGTCTCTTTGGCTCTATATCATCAATATACTCTTGAGTTAAATTATCACACTCACTCTTTATCTCATAAGTAGTTGCAAAATAATTTTTTTTTGGATAACTATTTGCCAAATTTAATAGATGTTTTAAATGGTACTCTTTGTAGCAATCATCTGCATCCAAAAAGGCTATATACTCACCTTTTGCCTCTTTGATACCTCTATTTCTAGCATATGATACACCCTTTTTTGACTCTGTTACAAGCTTTATGTGTGGATCATTTATCTTTTTGACTATATCAAAACTTCCATCTGTAGAGCCATTATCAATTACAATTACTTCATACTCTTTGATACCCTTTTGCAAAAGGAGTGACAAAAGAGTCCTTTTGATATACTCTTTTTTGTTATAGAGTGGAACAATAACACTAATTTGAATCACCCCTCTCCCTTTTGGCATAAAAATCTTTGTAGAAATTATCAAACCTCTCTGCTATGATAGCTTCTCTCATTTGCCTCATCAAATCCAGATAATAGTACAGATTATGAATGGTTGCCAATCTAAAGTATGTAAGCTCTTTTGCTCTAAATAGATGTCTTAGATATGCTCTGGAGTATCTTTGGCATACCATACAACCACACTCACTATCTATGGGGTTTTCATCCAATTTGTATCTAGCTGCTTTTATAGTTACCTTTCCAAAAGATGTAAATAGTGTACCATTTCTAGCATTTCGTGTTGGCATTACACAATCAAACATATCAACACCTCTAGCTACATTCTCTACCAAATCTTCTGGAGTTCCTACACCCATTAGGTATCTTGGCTTATCTTTAGGCATAAAAGGTGTAGTAAACTCTACAGTATCATACATTTGTCTGTTTGATTCCCCTACACTAAGACCACCTATTGCAAATCCATCAAAATCCATTTGGCAAAGGGCAGTAGCTGACTCTTTCCTAAATTCATAATCTGTACCACCTTGAATAATGGCAAATATATTCTGTTTTATACCTATACCCTGATTTTGTCTGTATTTGTGATAAGCCAAAGATATTTTTGCCCACTCAGTAGTGCGTTTTATACTTTGGGTTAATCTCTGTTTTGTAGCAGGAAGTGCAACCAAATCATCAAGTACCATCATAATATCACTTTTGAGATTATATTGAATATCAATCACCTTTTGTGGTGTAAATTTGTGCCGACTTCCATCTATATGGCTTTGAAATACTATCCCCTCATTATCTATCTTTACACTATCACTGAGTGAAAATGCTTGAAAACCTCCACTATCAGTAAGAAAACTTTTGTTAAATGTTGTAAAGTTATGCAAACCTCCAAGTTCTGAAATTATTTTATCACCTGGTCTTAGATAGAGATGGTAGGTATTTCCAAGTATAATTTGTGGGTCTAACTCCCTCTCTAAATCAATAGCATCTAGTGCTTTTACTGCTCCAACAGTACCAACTGGCATAAATACAGGAGTTTGAATAGTAGAGTAAGAAGTAACAATGGTACAAGCTCTTGCACCTGATGATATGGCATCTATAGAAAATTGCATTGTGATATAATGCTCCTTTTAAAAATCATAATTATAGTTATGATTGTATCAAAATTTATATGGAATTTGTGATGATATGGGCAATAGGTGATATACAGGGGTGTTATGACCCATTTATGAGACTGTTAGATAAAATAGAGTTTAATCCAAATAGAGATAGGTTATGGTTAGTAGGTGATATTGTAAATAGAGGTAAAAAATCAAAAGAGGTTTTAGCATATCTATATGAGATAAAAGAGTCTGTTGATTTAGTTTTAGGTAATCACGATATAGCTCTTTTGGCAATATATTGGGGATTTAAAAAGCCTAATGAGACAATAGAACCAATATTAAAAGATGATATGTTAGATAGATGGATAGAGTGGCTTAGAAGCAGACCTCTATTGCATTTAGATAAAGAGTTGGGTTATGCAATGGCACATGCTGGGGTTGCACCACAATTTTCTATCAAAGAGGCAATGAAATATAATAATATTTTACAAACCAAACTCACCTCAAGTAGTGCTAAAGAGTGGCTCAAAGAGGCAATGAGTCGTGAAGTTACAAAAATAGATAAAAATAGTAGCAATATAGATAAAGAGATATTTGCTCTAAGCTCTTTTACTCGTATGAGATATTGTAAAAGTAATGGAGAGTTAGACTTCAATGCCAAAGGGACTCCTACTAAAAAACAGTACAATTTAGGATTGTATCCATGGTTTGAGCTTCCTATTATGACTAAAAAAGAGTATCCAATAATATTTGGTCACTGGTCCACATTGGGTTATCTTGAAAAAAATAATATAATAGCATTAGATAGTGGTTGTCTGTGGGCAGGTAGTCTAACAGCCAGGCAGATTGATACCAAAACAAAAGTAGTAATCCAGGAGTTGTGTCCAGAGGGTAACAAACCCAAATAGCAAGGAGTCAAAGATGCAAAATCTGATACAAAAACATATAAATAGTCATAGAGATGTTTTAAATAATATAGAAGATAACTTAATGCCTGTTATTGAGACTGCTTCAATTGCAGTGGTTGAGACCCTAAAGATAGGAAACAAAATACTATTGTGTGGCAATGGAGGAAGTGCGGCAGATGCTCAACACATTGCAGCAGAACTTACAGGCAGATTCAAAAAAGAGCGTAAAGGGTTACCTGCAATTGCTATTACTACTGATACATCTGCACTTACAGCAATAGCAAATGATTATGGTTATGACAAAGTATTTAGCAGACAAATTGAAGCATTAGCAAATCCAGATGATACACTAATAGCTATATCAACTAGTGGCAATAGTACAAATGTTATAGAAGCTATAAATGTAGCCAAAGAGATAGGTTGTAATACAATAGCTCTTTGTGGTAAAGATGGTGGGAAAATGGCAAAAATGTGTGATATATCTATAGTCATACCCTCAAATGATACTGCTCATATTCAAGAGATGCATATTATGATAGGTCATATAATATGCTCTATTGTAGATTCTGGAGAGTAAAAAGTGTCAAATATCAAAAACCAAAGAAGACAAGAGATTATACAAGAGGCTCTAAGGCTATTTGCCTCAAATGGTTTTCACAGAACAACTATACCAGATATTGCAAAATCACTCAATATGAGTGTAGGCAATTTGTACAATTACTTTAAATCCAAAGATATTTTAGCTCAAGAGATACTTAGATACATCTCTTCATATCTTGGTACAAAACTCAAAGAGATAAATGAGACTCCTCTAAGTAGCAAAGCAAAAATCAAACAAATTGTTACAATCTATTTTCAAACTGCACAAAATGAGCCTGAGATGATAGATTTCTTTCTTAGAGTCTATTTGGCAAATAGAGATGTATTTGATAATGGGTGTGAGGGTATGCTTTGTGTAAATGAGTTTGTAACTGAGATTATGATATTTTTTGAAGAGGGGGTATCAAACAAAGAGTTAAAAAACCAAGATTTCTTTAGTGCCTTTGGACTCTTTATGGGCTATTTGGGTGGTATGGTCTTTTTAAATGGTGAAAAGTTGCTCACCAAAGAGTTGGATGAGTATATAGATGATATTTCACAAAATATATACAATGCACTCAAAGCTTGATATATTATGGTTGAGTGCTTTGGCGTGTAATGGAAATGCACACTCATTTTTAAACTACAAAGATATTGATCTCTTTTTGCAAGAGTTTGATTTTGTATATCACCCTCTATTACCATCAAAATACAAATTGACAGATATTGCAAATTTCAAAGTAGAATGCGATATATTAATAATAGAAGGGAGTATTGAAAAACATCACAAAATAGCAGACACTTATTTGGATGAGGTTATATCATACTATGCAAATATGGCAAAAGTCATAATTACACTTGGTACATGTGCATCTTTTGGTGGAATTTTTGCTCAATATTCACAAAATATAAGCGGTCTTCACTATAGACAAAAAGAGAAGTTAAACCATTATAACAGTTTTTATAATAAAACCATCACTCTCTCTGGCTGTCCTGTACATCCTGAAACATTAGTTGGAACTTTGTATATGATAAGAGATGATACTAAATTACCAATAGATGAGTATAATAGACCCTTGTACTACTATGGCTATTTGGTACACAATGGGTGTAGCAGAAATGAATATTTTGAATACAAAATTGATAAACACAACTTTGGTGAAGTTGAAGGGTGTAGCTTTTATGAGCATGGGTGCCAAGGAACCTATACTCATGCTCCATGTAATATAAATTTGTGGAGTGGTGTCAATTCAAAGACAAGGGCAGGACAACCATGTATGGGGTGTAGTGAGCCTAATTTCCCTGCAACAAATCTATGGGAGACCAAAAAGCATATGGGAATACCTGCAAAACTACCATATAAAATACCAAAAAGAGCATATCTGTCACTAGCTGGAGTTGCAAAAACATTTACTATAGAGAGATTTTCAAAAAGGATTTTTGAATCAGATGAAAAAAAAGATAGAGTTGATTGAAAAGATTGAAGGTGAAGCATGGCTTGAGTATGAGTACAAAAATGACTATATAGAGCATGTTTTTATTAAATTTGCCTCCTCCAGATATATAGAAGATATACTCAAAAACAGACCCCCTCTTGATGCTTTGGCAATAAATCCAAGAGTATGTGGAATATGTGGTCATGCACACTTGATTGCTACAGTAAGAGCATTAGAAGATTGTTATGACTCTATCTATATACCACAAAAAGCTCTTGATACAAGAGAGCTTACTTTGATATTTGAACTTATTCAAAATCACTTCAAATGGTTTTATCTAACCATATATCCATTGGTTACTTCACAAAATAGTATTACAAAAGCTACAATTCCATCTCAAACTGCCTCAGAAGCTATTGCAATATTAGCAGGTCAATATCCTCATACCTCTTATTCAATTGTAGGAGGAGTTGTTAGTGAAATTACACCTTTGATGATAAGATTAGTAGCTCAAAAAATAGATAGACTTATAGCTATATTCAAAGAGTATATTATAAACAGAGATTTAGATGAATTTTTATACTGCAACAAAATAGAAGAGATGCTAAAAAAAGAGGGTGATTTGCCATATATTATGCAAAATATAGTAGATAAAAATTGGCAACAGCTTGGAAGAAGCCATGATAGATTTATAGTATTTGGTAAAAGTGGATTGTTTAAAAGTGGTAAATCTATACACACTAGATACAGACAACATATTGATACTAAATATATCACTACTTTTACTACACCAAACTCAAAAGCAAAGAGTCTATTATATAGAGAAAAATTTTATGAAACAGGTCCACTTGCTAGAGCTATGCTAAATAAAACTCCACTCATAAAAGAGGCTCATAGGCGTTTTGGAGACTCTATATTTTCCAGAATATTAGCAAGAGTTTGTGAAATACCCCAACTACTGCTTTATGCAAAACAGATTACAAAATCTATAAACTTTAGTGAACCTTCATATATAGAGCCTCCAAAACTCCCTGCTTTTGCTACTGGTACAGGTATAGTCGAAGCAGCAAGAGGCTCTTTGATTCACAAAGTAGAAATAAAAGACAATCTAATCTCAAATTATACAATTATGACTCCAACACAATGGAATCTGGGTAATGGAACTCCAAATAACCCCTCTTCTGCTCAAAAGGCTCTCAAAGGATTACACAAAAATATGCCAACAGAGTTGGTATTTAAGTCATTTGATGTATGTAGTGTATGCACTACACACTAAAATTAACTCTCTTTTAGTAGCTTATCTGTAAGCCTTTTGACATAGTTACTGCTTCTTTTTCTTGTTTGTGAATGCATCTTGTTTGCATACTTCTCAAGTAACTCTTGAGAGTTTACTACCTTTTCACCCTCCTTTACCTCTACCTCTTTATAGCTTCCATCACTATTTAAAACCCATCTTAGTTGATTATCTGCAAGTTGCAAATTGAGTATTTGATAAATTCTCTCTTTGAGATTGGTATCTTTAATAGGGGTCATCAACTCTACACGCCTATCAAGATTTCTAGGCATCAAATCTGCACTTGATATATAACAACCCACTTCATCATGCTTAAACCAATATACTCTTGGGTGT
>JAMOSA010000099.1 GCA_027063325.1 Campylobacteraceae bacterium | reverse complement strand
ATACCATCAAAGTACTCTTTAAAGCCAGTATCCAAATCTTTTTGTGTATATCCACAAATATTTCCAAATTTTGGAGTTAGGCTTATATCTTCTATATTATTGAGTCCACTAAATATACTAGCTCTACTAAATTTACTAATACCTGTTAGGAATGCAAATTTGATATACTCATCATTCTCTTTTAGCATTACATAAAAGCTTCTTAAGAAATCTCTATTTTGCAAGGCTACTTTGGTATTATCTATATTATCTAGTATTGGCTTATCATATTCATCTATCAGTACTACTACTCTTTTATTATATTTTTGGTAACACTTTTGGATTAACTCTCTAAAGCAACCACTGGGAGTACTGTTACTGCTACACTCTACACCTAATAGTTCCTGATTTACTTTTAGTATCTCCATAGCAGTTATATGGGTACTCTTTAGAGTTTTAAAATCACCACCCCAACTGATTTTAATTACTGGATACTCTTTAAACTCCCATTTGTCATATATATATAGATTTTTAAACAACTCTTTTTTACCCTCAAAGATATTTCTTAAAGTATCAAGGAAGAGACTCTTTCCAAATCTTCTGGGGCGAGAGAGGAAGACATATTTATAATTGTTTATAATATCTAGTGCCATTTTAGTTTTATCTATATAGATATAGTTATCTTCTCTTATCTCTTTAAAGGTTTGTATGCCAATTGGGAGTTTTTGCATAAGAAATCCTTTATTGGGTTTTGGGTATTTTAGCATAGATTAAGTTTGGAAAAAAGTTTTATATACTCTCTCCCCAACCACCACCAGAGGGAGTCAAAATGCAAATTCTCTCATTTGGTTTCAACTTCAAAGATATTTTTGGTGGTAAGTGGTGCCATTTACCATCTCTGTATAATAGGTTTTCACCTCTTTTACCACACGCTCCACCCTTTAATCCTTTTGGTGGAGAAGCTCTTCTTTCTGTAAGCAAACTAACCTCTACTGCTTCTAAGAATTCAAACTCTCTTACTATTGCATCTCCACCTCTAAATTTACCCTCTCCTCCTGAGTTTTTTCTAATAGCAAACTGATGTAGTATGACAGGATATCTACTCTCCAATACTTCAACATCTGTAATGCGTGTATTTGTCATATGTGTATGAACTGCTGAAGCTCCATTACTATTTGGTGTAGCTCCTGCTCCACCCCCTATAGTCTCATAGTAACCAAACTTTTCATTTCCAAATATTATATTATTCATACAGCCACAAGAGTGTGCAGAAGCTTCAAAAAGTTCCAAAAGCAAATCAACTACTCTTTGGGAAGTTGTTACATTACCTCCAACTACTGCCATATCAAAAGAGGGTGACAATATGGTATCTGGTTTGAATTTCAACTCTACAGATCTCATAAATCCACCATTTAAAGGCAACTCTTCACCAATTAATACTCTAAGTGTATAAACAACAGCAGAAGCAGTTACAGATTTTGGTGTATTTTGGTTACCAAATTGGGAGATTGAAGATTTGGAAAAGTCAAATACTATTTTATTTCTACTTTTGTCAATTGTTATATCAACTGCAATCTTGCTACCATCATCTAAATATGTCTCACCACTGAGAAATTGAGGATATTTTTGCAATAGCTTCTCTATTGCTTTTTGACTGACTATCTGTATATACTCCATATACTTTACTACTCTATCTATACCCTCTTGCAAAGACAACTCTTTTAATAGCATATTACCATGCATATTTGCCGATATTTGAGCCTTTATATCTGATATATTATCTTTTATATTCCTAGCATTAGCCTCTTGTAGTATATTTTGTATCTTTTGTGTATGAAAAGTCTCTTTTGATACAATCTTCATAAATGGTATTACAGCTCCTTCATCAGAGAGCTTTGTAGAGTTTGGTGGCATAGAACCAGGTACTACACCTCCAATATCTGCATGGTGTCCTCTACTAGCTACCCACCATACCACTTTGTTTTTATCAAAACAGGGTGTAACCACTGTAATATCCGGCAAGTGAGAACCACCCTCATTTGGATCATTACCTATAAATACATCTCCACTTGTACAGTTATCTGCATATTTGGCTATCAAATGTTTTATACTATACTCCATAGAACCAAGATGTACAGGAATATGAGGAGCATTGGCTACCAAATTACCCTTTGCATCAAATATTGCACAAGAGTAATCCAATCTCTCTTTGATATTTGTTGAAATTGCTGTCTTTTGGAGTATGTTGCCCATCTGTTGAGCAATAGAGGTAAATCTCTTGTGAAATAGTGAAAGTGTAATTGGATCAATCTCCAACAGGTTACTTTTTATACCCTTTTGTGGTTTTGATATATCTATTACAATATTTCCATACTCATCAATAGTAGCTTTGCTGTCTCCTTCTACTACTATTGTAGAACCATCATTTAGTATAACAGCAGGAGATTTTATAATATCTTTGTATCCCAAATCAGATAGATTATATACTTTGCTCTCTACCCATTTACCCTCTGTATAGATCTTTGTAACAGCTATTGCAGTAGGCTCTTTTTGAGAGGATTTTAAAGTAGTGTTTGTATATCTGTCTGTTTTTATTATGGCTTGAACTCTGATTGAATCAATAATTATATCCTGGGTATCCAATACAAATCCAAATCTTCGTTTATGCTCTGCCAAAAACTGCTCTTTTTTATTCTTTAGTGCATAATCAAAAACAAGTGGTGTATCTGTACCACTATATTTTAAGTGTATATATCTTTTGTACTCTATATCACTTTTGCTTTTTGCATTTAATAATTTTGCAAGTTGAGCTTCTATCTCTTTATATACAGACTCCACCTCATCTATCTGTTTTAGTGGCAAATTGATACTTTGCTGTTTTTGGGTGGATAAGTCAGCTTTTCCCAATCCCCAGGCTGAGAGGATACCTGAGTATCTGTGTATATATACTCTTTTAATTCCAAGCAGTGAAGCTATTGCACAAGCATGTTGCCCACCGGCTCCGCCAAAACATACCAAAGAGTGATTATCCAAATCATAACCTCTTGCAACAGATACCTCTTTTATGGGCTTCATCATACTCTCATTTGCTACATCTATAAATCCCTGTGCAACCTCTTCTACACTCAGACTCTTTCTACCCTTTGCAGCGTAATCTCTGTTTATTTTCGCTGTTAATTGTACAAATGCTTCTAAAGCTCCCTTCTTATCTAATGGCTCATCTGCATTTTTACCAAATATAGATGGAAAAAACTCAGGAATTACTCTCCCAAGTACCAAATTGGCATCTGTTATACTCAAATACCCACCCTTTTTATAACATACAGGTCCAGGATCTGCACCTGCACTTTGTGGTCCTACTTCAAATATACCATTTTTATAAAAGAGTCTTGAACCACCTCCAGCAGCTACTGTCAGTATATCCATTTGAGGTCTTTTTATACGAATACCATCAATTATATTTTCAAATCCAAGTTCATAACTCCCATCATATCTGGATACATCTGTACTTGTACCACCCATATCAAATCCAATCAGAGGTTCACCTTTATAAAACGCACTTGCATACCCCACTACACCACCAGCAGGTCCAGAGAGTATTGAGTTTGCTCCTCTAAAGTATCTAGCCTCAATCAATCCTCCATCTGATTGCATAAAATACAAAGGGGTATCTTTTAACTTGTATCTAAAACCACTCCTAAAACTCTCTATATACTCTTGAATTTTTGGAGTTAGATATGCATCAACTGAAGTAGTATCTGCTCTATCTATAAATTTAATTACAGGCATTATATTACTAGATAGAGATATATACTCAAACCCTATCTCTTTAGCTATCTTATATACTATCTCTTCATCTTTGCTATCTTTGTATGAGTGCAGTAAAACAATTGCTAAACTTACAATACCATCTTCATACAGTTTTTGTAGTTTTTGTCTAATCTTTTTGGTATCTAACTCTTTGTATCTATGAATTTTATTATCTTTGAGTATCAATCTACCCTCTATACCTACAACTTTATCTACCACTTTTAGAGATTTTTTGATATTTAATTCAAATAGGTTTGGTCTATCTTGATACCCTATATCAAGCACATCTTCAAAACCTCTATTTGTAACAAGAGCCGATTTTGCACCCTCTCTTTCTAAAAGTGCATTCGTAGCTATAGTAGTACCCATACGAATAGAAGAGATGAGATTATCATCTATATTTTTATAATCTATATATGAACCTGTAATCTCTGACAATATTTTAGCTATTGCATATCTGGAGGCATCATCATATCTGTTTGGATCTTTGGAGAGTAGCTTGTATGTATATACTCTACCCTTACAAAGTGCATAAACATCAGTAAATGTACCTCCTCTGTCAATGGCAAAATCTACCTCCATTTTCTCTCCTAATAGAGTATATGCATATCTTTTGGATACTCAAGCTCAAAGAGTACTTTTATCTCTTTGCTCTCTTTTACTCCAACTGCCACATTTAGTATAAGTTTACCCTCTTTTGTAACTTTTTTTGATACTGCACCATCTACCAAAAGTAGTTTTACTTTGATTTTATCAGAAGTTGGTGTAGGTATCCTCTCTATTATCTTTATACTTTTTGGCTCCAATGAGTAGTTTATAACATTTAGGATATATCCATCTTTTCTCTTCATATAACTTCCAAATATACCCATTACCTTATCTTTTTCTATTATATCTCTTTTTGTTACTTTCAAAGCCTCTTCAGCCATTACATATATCAAGTAATCTTTACCATCATATCTACCTCTGGCATTATCTGTTAGCAAGGTATTACCATTTTTTATAATCCATTTGTTACTCTCTATTGGCATAGAGGCTCTAAATCTACAAGCTAAATATACACTTTTATCTATATATGGATAGCTTACTAAATTGCATTCTGAATTGAATTTCTCTTGAGATAGTCTGACTTTTATCTCTTTATTGTTTGAAGGTAAACTTAATCTGCCTATGGAGTAGCTTTTATAGCCTATTCTTGATACACTTTTGATACTAGCTTCCATTGCTATTGGAGTTGGAGTAACCATATCTGTCATAAAACTCAGATTGGGATTTGCCCTTTTTTTGAGATACTTTTTCTTCTTTGATTCTGGTCTTACAACCCATGGTCTAAACTCTTTTGGTGCCAAATATCTCTTAGATGGTCTATTATATATCTGGGCATTTTTAGCAAATATATCTATACCGCATCTATTTTTTAAAATTAAATATCTTGATATATTTGGATGTTTTTTATCCGCAATATCCAACTCATACTCCAATCTTCCACTGATACAACCAGAAGGCAGAGTCAATTTCAACTCTTTATGACAAGGCTCTTTTAGATATTTTGGCTCTTTTGAGGTAGTTTTATCTGTAAAATCTCTATCTAATTCTACTAAAGCTTTTTTTGTCATTATAAAATCTTTTTTGAGTTTAGCTCTTTTATTGCCTATCAACTCTGAAGCATCTATCCACTTTGTAGCTTCAACACTATCAAATTTGGCAGAAGCAATAAGAGTATTTAATACCTCTTGAGTCTCTTTGAGAGTATCTAATTTTAATTTTAATTCTTTTATCTCTTCATACTCTTGACACAAAGCATTCTCTTTGGGACACTTTGTATCACTTGTTATCGATACTGGAATATCTTCACACAAAGCTTTATCCGTATTAACAAATCCTAAAAAATTTTCAGTAGGAATAAATCTATACTGAACACTATCTTGATATATCTGAAGTGAAGCAGAAAAGAGCATACAAGAGCATATTGAAGTAATAGCAATTTTTGATAAAATAAATTTCATAATACTATCCCTTTATAATATATTTTGGGTACTAGTATAGCAAAGTTTGATATATGAGATGTTATTTGTCTGTACTATCTTCCAAAGCTTTGCATATACATCAGTAGCATTACTATAATAAGACTATTTGAGCCTATAAGCCAACCGTATGAAGCTACGGTTTTGCCTTTTTGCAAGAGTGAGCGTGATTGAATAAATGAGTATATCCAAGCACCAAGCAGTAGCAGTAGTGGTACTCTAAGAGCAACTCCTTGACCACTCTTTGAACCTATTTGCTCTAATATTGTAGCAGAGGGAAGTATAAGGGATAGTTGAATCAATAAAAGCAAAGATGAGATAATATAAAATACTACTCTTTTTGCTTTTAGATGAGACTCTTCATTCCATATATTTGGATCTTTTGGTATCATCTATCAACTCTCTCCCACTTTGTACCTTCATTTGTATCCATCAGCTGTACTCCCATACCAAGTAACTCTTCTCTAATTTCATCTGCTTTTTTGAAATCTTTTGCTTTTTTTGCTTCACCTCTTTGGGCTATTAATTTATTGATTTTACTCTTTTGTTCATCTGATATACCTTGTTGAAACCACTCAAAAGGATCACTTCCACCAAATCCCATCAAAGTATCTATATACTCTATATTTGCAACTATTGCTTGTTTGAATTGCCTGTTTTTTGGCTCTTTGTCTAATCTATCATTGGCTACAGATACCATAGTATCAATGACAGAGAGAGCTTTGGAGCTATTTAGATCATCACTCATAGCCTCAAGTAGAGTATCTTTAAATTCACTATCAAGAGTACCTGATTTGATACCATAAACTCTCTTTTTGAGTCTGTATAGTTTATCAAGTCTCTTTTTAGTGCTTAAGAGATCCTCTTCATTGAAGTTAAAATCATTACGATAGTGGACACTAATTAGATAAAATCTCAAAAGCTCTCCGCCATATACTCCAAGAGCATCTTTCAAAAAGAAGCTATTACCCAGACTCTTTGACATCTTTTCACCATCAATTTGAACAAAACCATTATGCATCCAATACTTTGCTATTTCACAACCTGTTGCACATCTGGTTTGTGAAGCTTCATTTTCATGATGAGGAAAGAGTAAATCTGCTCCACCTCCATGAATATCTATACGATACTCTCCTTTGTTATCAAAGTGCTTCTCTATCATAGCCGAACACTCTATATGCCACCCCGGACGCCCCTTGCCAAGAGTAGTATCAAAGCATATCTCAGGCTCACTACACGCTTTCCACAATGCAAAATCTTTTGGATCTCTTTTTTGATCACTTTGGCATATTCTACTTTGCATATCATCTTCATTATTTACCATATGAGATAGTGTACCATACCTATTGTCTTTTGAGGTATCAAAGTATATATCCCCATTATCAACTCTATATGCACACCCTTTTTTTATCAAAGAGTTTATCATCTGCTCTATAGCATCTATAGATTCAGTTGCTTTTGGTTCTATATCTGCTCTTTTTACACCCAAAGCTTCCATCTCACTAAGATACCTATCTATATAATAGTCTGTAATCTCTTTTAAACTCTTGTTGCTATTATGCATCTTGTTAATGATTTTATCATCTATATCTGTAAAATTTTTTGCCATTGTTACCTTGTAACCCAATGCTTTGAGAGTTCTATTTAGCATATCAAAACTCAATGCACTTCTAGCATGTCCTAAATGTGCATCATCATATACAGTAGGTCCACACACATATATAGATACTTCACCCTCTTTTATAGGTTCAAATACTACTTTTCTCTTTTGAATAGAGTCAAATATTCTCATCTGCATAATTTACTATCCCTTTAATACTAAAAGAGTGTAGGGAGACTCTCCTCCTCTTCCTGAGCCATTTTAGACTCTATCTCTTTTTGTTCTGCCAACTCTTTGGCACACTCATAGCACAAATATCTATAGTTGTCTGTATCATAATATATATTTTCACCCTCACTTAGAGTAGTGTAACACAAACTGCAATAACTACTGACACACTCCAAAAGATGTTTTGTAGCCTCTTGCTCTATAAACATACTTCTCATCTACTTTAGCTCCTCTAACATCTTTTGTGCCTCTTTTAGATTTGGATCTATCTGTAGTGCTTTTTGGTACATATCTCTTGCCTCTTTTAATCTGCCCATATCATATAGAGTATTGGCATAATTGTAGTAGTGTGGTGCATAGTTTGGATCCAATTCAATAGCCTTTTGATGCTCTTTTAGGGCTTCTTCATCTTCTCCAAGTTTATGCAAAGCATTGGCTAATGAGCTATGAGCCAAATCATCACTGCTGTCTATACTAAGAACTCTTTGAAATATCTCTTTGGCATCTACATAATCATTCATATGCATATATACTACACCAAGTCTTCTAAGTATATCTATATCTTTGTCATTATGCACAATTGCACTAAGCAAAGCTTTCTTTGCCTCTATATAATTACCTTCACTGATAGATTGATCAGCTATCTCAATAAGCTCTTCTAACCTGCTTTTTGGTTCCTGAGGCTTTGAAAATGTCTTATCTGGTCTATTGATACCACCTATTTGGGCATTTGCACTTTTGGCTTCATAATCAACTCCTCTCTTTGGATAATTTCCACTAAAGAGTTGTTTGAAAAATAGGTAAAATATACCACCTGCCAATATAAGTAACACTATCTGAAAAGTAGTCAAAGAGAACCTCCAAAAGGATTTTTAGTCTATCATCAAAGTTTGCTATCTTATGATAGATATGCTTAATATAGAATATATATCAAAGAAGTTTACTTAACTTCGACACTCTATACCAAAAGAGAAAAAGGTATAAAGTGTCTTGCTAAACTACACAGGGTTTGAAGGTTTGGCTATAATATCTATCTCTATCTTTGCATTTTTTGGCAAAGTTTTTACAGCTACTGTACTTCTTGCTGGTTTGTGATTGCCAAAGTACTCTGCATATATCTCATTGACAGTTGCAAAATCATCCATATTGGCTAGATATATAGTACACTTAATAACATCATTCAAGCTCCCACCAGATGCTTTTAGTACAGCAGTAAGATTCTTGAGTACTTGGTGTGTTTGAATTTCTATATCATCTTCACACATCTCTCCGCTTGGAGTTAGTGCAATTTGACCAGATGTATATAGCATTCCATCTACTAAAATAGCTTGAGAGTATGGACCAATAGCTTGTGGTGCTTCATTTGTAGCAATAGTTTTCATAAAAATATCCCCTTTTTAATCATGCTCATAAAATATATAGTTTGTTGAGTAGTCAGAAAATTCAAAATATACCTTTTTTTCACCCGGATCTTTTTTGAAATTAAAGTTTGCATCATCATAACCATATCCATATCTATATGGTCTTGGTTTGCCATCATTTGTACCATAAGCTGTAGAGATTTTATCTATATGTATAAATCTCTTTACCAGCTTACTGCCTGCATACACATCAAGTACACCATTGGTTCCTGTCCAATTTTGGATAGAGCGACTTATAGAGTTTTGGGTCTCTTGTGTACAACCAGTAATCAAAATTGCTATACCAATAGTTACTAATAGTTTTGTATATCTCATATCATTTCCTTTATATAGAATATTTTTGCAATATTATATCATATTTCTTGTAACCAGCGTGTAGCAATTGCTCTAAGCCCCTCTACATTATACG
>JAMOSA010000098.1 GCA_027063325.1 Campylobacteraceae bacterium | reverse complement strand
ACTCTTTTAGATACTCTACTATAGCTTCACCTGAGTGTATAAGCATGGGGATATTATCAAAATATTGTGATATGGCTTTGGATATAAGAGGGAAATGGGTACATCCTAGTATTATAGCATCAGGAGTTGATATATCTTTGAAGTAGTATCTAAGCATAGCTTCAAGTACTTCACCCTCACTTATTCCCTCCTCTACAATTGGTACAAGCATACCAGTTTGAAGAGCCTTTATATTGTGATAACCTATCTCTTTTAGCTCTCTTTGGTATCTATTAGATGAGATAGTAGCCCTTGTGCCAATTATTAGTATATTTGAATCTCTATCTGGAAGAGAGTTTGTAAGTGCCTTGATACCAGGCTCTATTACACCATATATGGGATAGATACTCTTTTTACGCATATCTTGTAGTGCATATGCACTTACTGTATTACAAGCTGTTATTAGTATATCAATATCAAAGTTATTAAAAAACTCAATAGCTTCCAATCCATATCTTACTATGGTATTTTCATCTTTGGTACCATATGGAACTCTGGCTGTATCACCAAAGTATATGATTTCATCAAAGAGTTTTGCCTCTATGAGTGAATGAACTACTGTCAAGCCACCAGCACCAGAGTCAAAGACTCCTACTCTTTGTCTTGTCACTTTAAAATACTCTTACTAGGCACCATCATTCATAATACTCAAAAACTCTTCATTGCTTTTTGTTTTGAGCATTTTGCTAAACAGAAACTTGAGTCCGTCAACCTCTTCCATACTCTGCATGGCATTTCTAATAGCCCATACCTTTTGTAGCACTTCAGGAGGTGTCAGTAACTCCTCTTTTCTTGTTCCTGATTTGGTTACATCAATTGCCGGATAGATTCTACGCTCTGCTACATGGCGACTTAGGACTACTTCGGCATTTCCGGTACCTTTGAACTCTTCAAAGATTACTTCATCCATACGACTTCCAGTCTCAATCAAAGCAGTAGCTATAATAGTAAGACTTCCGCCATTTTCTATATTTCTGGCTGCTCCAAAGAATCTTTTTGGTTTGTGTAAAGCATTGGCATCAACTCCGCCTGAGAGTACCTTGCCTGAGCTTGGTGTAACAGTATTATAAGCTCTAGCAAGTCTTGTAATAGAATCTAGCAAAATTATTACATCTTGCCCAAGTTCTACTCTCCTTTTGGCTCTTTCTATAACCATCTCTGCTGTTCTTACATGGTTTTGGGCTGGCATATCAAATGTAGAGGAGTAAACTTCACCCTTGACTGAACGCTGCATATCAGTAACCTCTTCTGGTCTCTCATCAACCAAGAGTACCATCAGTGTAGCATCCGGATTATTGTGTGTAATACCGTGTGCTATCTCTTTGAGCAACTCTGTCTTACCGGTACGGGGAGGTGCTACAATCAAAGCTCTTTGACCCTTACCCATAGGAGAAAATAGATCTATTACACGACCTGTAAGCTTCATTGGATGATACTCCAACTTTAACTTCTCATTTGGATACAGTGGAGTAAGGTTATCAAAGAGTGGTCTCTTTTTGGACTCTTCTGGCGGCAAATAGTTGATAGCCTCTATCTTTAGCAGAGCATAATACTTCTCTTGATCTTTTGGAGCTCTAACTTGCCCAGTTACCACATCACCATTTCTTAGGGCAAATCTTTTGATTTGAGTAGAGCTTACATAGGTATCATTTGATGAGTTTGCAAAGTTACCGTCAATTGAACGCAAAAATCCATATCCATCATTCATAATCTCCAAAATTCCGGTAAACAGGATATATCCCCCCTGGGATACTTGTGATTTGAGTATCTCAAATATCAAATCTTTTCTACGAAACTCATTTGGGTTGTCAACTTTCATCTTTCTGGCTATCTCGATAAGTTCCTCAAGAGGCTTTTGCTGAAGCTCTTCTATCTTGTAACCCTCAACCGGTATATGTGTGCGATTATGATTTTTTCTTGAATTGTTATTTGTAGAATTTTTTTGTCTGGTTTCGTCCATTTTTCCTCTTAATATTGATCTTTAAGGTAGTAATATTGATGTAGAGTATAAATTCAGTACTGTTTCACACTCTTGAAATTGGCAGAATAGACCATTTGGCAACTTCTGCTTAAATATCGTAGTTGTAAGATTATATTCCTTTTGAGTTTAAAAGTCAAATAATTACTGCTACTCTTTTAGTTCAGATACACATATTGGACTCTTCTCCTCTGTTGTTCCACTCACTTTTGGACAACCATTTGCAATTGAGCCATCACTGTTGAGTATAAATATGCGATTTCCGTTTATATAATATTTGGTCTCATCATCTATAGGTATTGGATTTTGATACTCTCCTTTATAATATACAATCCTTTTTATATCCCCATAAGGAATCTTACCTACAACAGTAGTACCATCACTATTTATTGTAATATCTTCAGCTGTACTATCTGTTCCCATAAAATTAAATACTCTTCTGCCTGTAAATGGCAAAGAGGAGTTGGTACTATTATTTACTACAGTAACACTTTTTGGCGTAATATCTTCACTTGAACTACTAACACATCCACTCATCAAACCAATAATACCAATAGCTATTAACAACTCTAAAGTATATCTCATACTCTTATCTACCTTCATTCAAATATCACTGTCATAATTATACACACACATTTACAATAACAATGTAACTATTTTTATTAATGGTGTAGAAACTATACACATTTTACAATATCTTAAAAAAAGTTGTTACATTTTGTACACTATTTAGGGTAAAAAACCTATAATATTAAGACTTCATCACAAAAGGAGAATATTGTGAATATTCATGAGTATCAAGCAAAACAGATATTCCAAAAGTATGGTGTACCTACACCAAGAGGAAAAATTGCACATACAGTTGAAGAGGCAGTAGAAGCTGCCAAAGAGCTAGGTGGTAATATTTGGGTAGTAAAAGCTCAAATACACGCAGGTGGTAGAGGACTTGGCGGTGGTGTAAAACTGGCTAAGAGTTTAGACGAGGTAAAAGAGTATGCCGAAGCTATCTTGGGTATGACTTTGGTTACTCACCAAACAGGTCCAGAGGGTAAACTGGTACAAAAGGTATATATAGAAGAGGGTGCAGATATTCAAGCTGAATTCTACCTGGGTATGCTACTAGACAGAGCCAAAGAGATGCCTGTTATGATGGCTTCGACTGAAGGTGGTATGGAGATAGAAAAAGTAGCTGAAGAGACACCAGAGAAGATTGTAAAGGTAAATATAGATCCAACCATAGGATTCCAGGGATACCATGGTAGAGAGTTGGCATTTGGTTTGGGACTTCCAAAAGAGGAAGTTGGTACATTTATCAAATTTGCAAAAGCTCTATATGATGTATATATGGATAATGATGCTGAGATGATAGAGATTAACCCTCTAATCAAAACAGGTGATGGCAAATTTTTGGCTCTTGATGCAAAGATGGGCTTTGATGATAATGCTCTTGGCAGACATCCAGATATTGAAGCTATGAGAGATCTAAGCGAAGAAGAGCCAACTGAAGTAGAAGCTAAAAAATATGGTCTAAGCTATATCAAACTAGATGGTAATGTAGGTTGTATGGTAAATGGTGCCGGACTTGCAATGGCTACTATGGATATTATCAAACACGAAGGTGGAGAACCTGCAAATTTCTTAGATGTGGGTGGCGGAGCAAACCCAGAGACTGTTGCAAAAGGGTTTGAGATTATTTTACAAGATCCAAATGTAAAAGCAATCTTTGTAAATATTTTTGGTGGAATCGTAAGATGTGATAGAGTTGCCAATGGAATACTAGAAGCTACAAAAATAACTGAAGTTAATGTACCAGTTGTTGTAAGATTAGATGGTACAAATGCACTTGAAGCTGCTGATATTTTAAGAAATGCAAATATTGACAATATTATTACAGCTGAAAATCTTGCAGATGGTGCAAAAAAAGCAGTTGAAGCAGCAAAAGGAGAGTAGTATGAGTATTTTAGTAAATAAAGATACAAAAGTAATTGTTCAGGGTTTTACTGGTAAAGAGGGTTCATTTCATGCATCTCAATGTATGGATTATGGTACTCAAATAGTAGGAGGTGTAACTCCAGGAAAAGGTGGACAAGAGCATCTTGGAAAACCAGTTTTTAATACTGTAAAAGAGGCAGTTAACAGTACCGGAGCAACTGTTAGTATGATTTTTGTACCACCTGCATTTGTATCTGATGCTGTAATGGAAGCAGCTGATGCTGGAATTGAGCTTGCTGTAATTATCACAGAAGGTGCTCCTGTTAAAGATATGATGTATGCAAAGATGTATGCAACAAAAAAAGGAATGAGTACAATAGGACCAAACTGCCCAGGAGTTATTACAGCTGAGGAGTGCAAGATAGGTATTATGCCTGGAAATATTTTCAAAAAAGGAAATGTTGGACTCATCTCCAAATCTGGAACTTTGACTTATGAAGCTTCTCATCAGGTAGTTCAAGAGGGATATGGAATCACAACTGCTGTTGGAATTGGCGGAGATCCTATCATTGGACTTAGTTACAAGCAATTACTACCTATGTTTGAAGCAGATCCTGAAACTGAAGCTATAGTTATGATTGGTGAGATTGGTGGTGATTTGGAGATTCAAGCAGCCAAATTCATCAAAGAGAATATAAGCAAACCTGTTGTTGCATTTATTGCTGGTCAAACTGCACCAAAAGGCAAGAGAATGGGACATGCTGGAGCTATTATCAGTGGTGGTAGCGGAACAGCGGCAGAGAAGATGGCAGCATTAGAAGAAGCAGGAGTAAAAGTAGTAGTAAGTCCTGCTGATATTGGTAAAGCTGTAAAAGAGGTTTTATCTAAATAATATACTCAAAGCCATAGCCTCTTTGGCTTTGGCAAACTATCTCCTTATATTTCAATATGACATATAACTGACTCCTAATTCAATATTTATATATAATCTGATATATTACTATCTATATAAAGGAGTCTAATTATGATAGATTTTAATGAAGTTATTGAAAAATTGAAAGATATTCTATCTCACAACAAGATCAAAGGCAAAGTGTTTGACAAGGATGTAGCTTCTGCTCTTGGTATATCCCAAGCTACCTTTGCAACCATGAAGAAAAGAAACTCTATACCATACAAAGAGATTATGGAGTTTTGTGCCAAAAACAAAATCAGTATAAATTGGCTGTTTTTTGATCAACCAGCAGAGATGCTAGTAGAAGAGACAAGCAAATTTTTTAGAGTCAGATACTATACTGATCTTAGAGTAAGTGCAGGTGGTGGAGCAGAAGTGTATGATGAGAATTTTGAATATATAGATATAGATAAAAATATAATAACAGATGTTATTGGTCTAAACTCTCCTAAAAATATAGAAGCTTTGAAAGTAGAGGGTGAATCTATGGAACCAACCTTGCAAAATGGATCTATCGTATTTATAGA
>JAMOSA010000097.1 GCA_027063325.1 Campylobacteraceae bacterium | reverse complement strand
CCTCTTTTACTGTTGTGTGGTGTTTTTTGGCTACTATGTAGAGTGTATCACCGCTTACTACCTTGTAATCAACTACCTTTATACCCTTTTCTATTTTACTCTTTGTTTGAGCAGTACCTTCACTTTTTGCCGCATTGGCTGAGATTACCAATGTAGTGGCTATCATAAATAGTTTATACAATTTTTTCATACTGCTACCCCTCTGTTTGTTCAAGCTGTAATCTCCTTTTTATGTTTGCATATCACCATAAAATAATTATTATTAGATTATAAATATAACACTAATCAAATAATGAAAAATTAATGATTTGTATCGAAACCTTAATGAGAATAATTGAGTATAATTATGAAAAAGGATTATTATGAAAGTTTCCAAAGTATCGGATATTTTGAGGATGAAAAAGATTATGGTTATTGTTATGTTCTCTTCTGTTTCATTGATCTATGCAGAAGATAAAAACAGTAGCTCTTTTTTGTATAAAATAGGGATTTATGAAGATGGTAACAAGATAATAATAGATACAAATAGAACCAAAAATTATTTACAATCATTATCAAATAGCTTTGAGAAAGAGACAAAAGAGTTGAAAAAAGAGTTAAAAGAGCATGAAAAGAGTATTAACAGTGGTATAGATGTATCAGATGAGAAAATAGTTGTAGATATAAACAAAAGTAAAAAATATCTAAAAGGGTTGATAGATATACTTCAAAAACATACTGAAGAGTTATCTAAAAGTTTAGAAGAGATTGAGTAGCATATACCCCTTATGGGGTATAAAACTATAACTATTTGGCTAAAGCTGCTTTTGATGCTTCTACGAGTTTTGTAAATGAAGCTGGTTCATTCATTGCCATATCTGCAAGAACTTTTCTGTCCAATTCAATATTTGCAAGTTTCAATCCATGCATAAATCTTGAGTAGTTCATATCATTAAGTCTTGCAGCTGCATTGATACGAATAATCCATAGTTTTCTGAAATCTCTTTTTCTCTGTCTTCTATCTCTGTAGGCATATACCAAAGATCTCTCTAATTGCTCTTTAGCTTTTCTAAAGTGTTTTCTTCTACCGCTATAAAAACCTCTAGCCTGTTTTAACAGTTTCTTGTGTCGTCTGTGACGAACCATTCCATTTTTTACTCTCATTTTGTTCCTTTACCGTAAATCTATTTATGAAATTTCGGTGTCAGACATTTTCTCTGTCTGAACTTGCCCCTAATCGGGGGTGCTACTTTATTGTTAAGCTATTATGCTATCATCTCTTTGATGTTTTTTATATCAGCTTTATCTACATACTTTGGTTTACGCATTTTACGATGGTGTTTGCCATCTACTTTTGTCAAAATATGACTTCTATAAGCAGTACCGCGTTTGATTTTGCCACTCTTTTTGACTTTAAATCTCTTAACGGCACCCTTAACGCTTTTCATCTTTGGCATATGGGTCTCCTCATTTTAGTATATTTTTCTGCCTACAGTACACAGAAATTGGGGCTGTATTATATCGTTGTAATATTAAATTAAGATTATAAATTACTAAATAGAACCCCAAAGGGGGTTTGATAATATTAGAATTTATAGTTTAACTGTATAGTTATACCAAGCTCACTGTGATCATTTTCTATACTGTCAATACCGGTCATACCTATGTTTTGAAGTGCTGATATATCGGCTGAAGTGGTGACTTCTGGAGCATATACAGCTGTAAAATCCATAGAGAATGTCTCTGAAAACTCATATGTAGCACCTATTGTATAGTGATTTTGGGCTGTTGCTGGGAATCCCAAGAGGTTAAACATATTTAAAGCAGCACCTGCCATATCCATACCACTGCCATTATATATAGAGAGTGGATTTGAAGCATGGTTGTAACCTGCTCTTATAGACCAATTATCCTGTTTATACTGATAACCTATGGCAAATACATTTTGATCTTCCCATCCAAACTGTTCATATCCAGTAGCACTGCTCCATGCTATCTTTTTGTAATCAATTGCTATTGAGTGAGAACCATAGGTATATCCCAAACCTATACCATATTCGGCTGGTTGCTCAAGCGTATCACCAATCTCGGGAAAATTTGGCAGAGCCTGGAATGGTGCAGTAGCTTTAGAGAGTACATTTTTGTAACTCATCTTAATTTCACTTTTGTAAACAGCTCCTATTGTCAAACCATTGTCAAAATCGTATGTCAAACCAATAGAACCACCAAGTCCAAAATCCTGAGATTGACCCGGAGATACTGTAGTAGTACCCATGACATAGTGAATATCAAGTGAACCATACTGTACTATTGGAGCCACTCCGATACTTAAGCCCTCCATTTTGTATGCAACTGGTATAGCAAACTGCATAAGTTGTAGAGTTGTCTCCATATTAAATAGGGAGTTGTAATCTCTAAAATCTGTACCCATACCAGCAGTTCCCCACATTCCAGTACC
>JAMOSA010000096.1 GCA_027063325.1 Campylobacteraceae bacterium | reverse complement strand
CACCTTTTGAGTTTTAGGGTTTATAACTTGAGCTGCATATTTTCTCTCACTGACTACCATTTTGCATCTTTGGCACATATCTCTATCCCAGTGCATTTTGGCAGGCTCATTTGGATTGTGTTTCTCTTTGCATCCACCAAAAGATAATACTAATATAGTAACAATTAGCAGTCTATACAACCACATCTTCTACCACCTTTCCCAAATCCATATATATATGTCTATTTACGAGTCCTTCTAACTCTTCTGCCCTATGAGTTATATATATAGCACTGTATTCATAATCTATATCTTGCAATAATCTATAAAAATACTCTCTAGCTTTTGGATCCAAACTTGCAGTAGGTTCATCAAATATCAAAAGCTTACTTCTTCTTGCAAGAGCAATGGCTATAAGAAGTTTCTGTTTCATACCACCTGAGAGTTTGAAAAATGGTTTGTTTTGATGATTTTTCAAATTCAAATCGAGTTTTAGGGCTTGGTTATATATCAAAGAGGTATCTACTGATGTACTTTTGTGTATAAAGTGCAAAAGTTCAGATATAGTTAGTTTAATTGGTGGAGGAAGCTGTGGTATAAAGCTGACTTTGTCTAATACCTTGACTCTATCTTTTGCAGGGTTAAATCCTGCTACACTGATACTGCCACTGTCTATATGATAAAATCCAAGTATTGAGCGAACAAGTGTTGTCTTACCTGCACCGTTTGGACCCATCATGGCAATCTTATCACTATTTGATATATCTAGTGTAACACTATCTAGTACCTTAGCACCCATAAATTTCTTGGTTACACTCTTTATCTCTACTAATTTTATTGACATTAGACCAGATCCTTGAGTCTAAACTCATAATTGTAAGCATCTGTATGGCATACATCAAAACATCTAGCACACAATGTACAATCCCCATTTACTACTATCTGTTTTGTGATACCTTTTTCTTTTCTCTCTTTGTCATATTTTGGTTTGATAAACTCTATTACATGATTTTCAAAACAGGCATCAAGACAAGCTCCACAGTGATCGCACTTATCCATATCCCATTGTACCTTTGTTGCACTGACCCAACCCAAAAGATTGTATGTAGTACCAACAGGACATATATATTTACACCACATTCTACGAGAATAGAATATCTCAAATAGCAAAATTACAACAACCCATACAATTGCTAAGCTCCAACCATAAGTAATAAATCTGCTTATAATTCCAATTGGATTTATCACTTCAAATACTAAAAAGCCATCAATAAAAGTTACACCTATAATTACAGCCCAAAATGCAAATCTAATATTTGGATTCCACTCTCTGGATTTTATAATCTTTTTTCTGACAAGTTTTTGATGCCAATATTCGCCTATCTCACTCAATACTCCATAAGGACATGCCCAAGCACAAAAGCTTTTACCACCAACAAGCAGATAAAACAGAGCAATTGTAACAGAGCCTATTATCATATTGGTATGTATTACATGAGTAGCCGCCCAAGTCTCAATAGCTGTAAAGAGATCAATAAGATGAAATCCTAATAGTCTTGAGCCATTCATAGTACCCTCTAGTAGTTGTAAATCTATATGATAAGAGAGAAAAAAAGCGATATTTATCACTATTACACTAACCCACCTCCAAAATCTCCAAGTGGGTCTGATGCCACCATTTTTTGTTTTGTAGTAAAAGGTAGAGAAGAAAGAGGCTCTAAGTATATCTCTGATACTACTGTTATATCGATCCATCACTTTTCCTTAAAAAGCTTATTTTATACTCTATTTGGTACTATTTAATTTTTGTTCAAATGTACCTATCTCTTGACTAAGTGCTTTGATATCATCATCACTCATTTTAGATAACAATCCATACATTACATAGTTTTTTCTCTTACCTGATTTGAAATCCTGTAAATCTTTATAAACTTTATCTTCACTAAGTCCTACCAGTTTTGGACCTATAATTCCCTCTCCATTTACACCATGACAAGATGAACACTTTTGCTTGTATAGAGGACTTACTTTAAATGCCATCGCACTACCGGCTCTATCTTTTAGTGATTTTAATTTCTTTTGTGCTTCATCTTCTTCTTTTTTGCGTTTATCTTCTATTGTTACACTTTGAGTCTGTTTAATTGGTGTAACCATACTTTTTTGTTTGTTAGGTACTTCCATTTTGGTCTTTTCTATAATATCAGCTATTAATTTTGCTCTTTCTGATTTTATATCCATTTGAGCCAAAAACCAAAATGCACCAGCTGCCAAAATTGTTGCGATTAAAGCTATAATATGTCTTATCATTTTTTTCCCTTTCTCATTTGTAGTAATTGTTGATTAAACTCTGCTATCTCTTGAGCTATCTGCTTTAGTTTGCTATCATCTATCTTTGTTACCAAATCTCTCATTAATATATTTTTCTTTTTACCATTTTTAAAGTCCATTATTCTCTCATAAA
>JAMOSA010000095.1 GCA_027063325.1 Campylobacteraceae bacterium | reverse complement strand
ATTGGAATTACCCAAAAAGGTATTTTGGAATCAAGATTCTCCTATAGTAGTACATGCTAGTGACAATAATGGTATCAAAGGTTATCAAGCAATTGTAAGTGATGGAAAGCAGAGTATTGTTGTAGCTTCAGGTAGTTTTACCATACCACAAAAAGAGGCTACTATAAATATATCTATTCCAGAAAAGAACAATTTGGATCAAAAAGCATCTCCTTGGATATTGACTGTTACTGTATCAGATAAAAGTTTGTGGAATTTTATGCAAGGAAACAGTACAACCAAAGATGTAAAAGTGATTGTTGATAGGCAACCTCCTCTTGTTGGTGTTGTAGCAAATAGTCCAAGTATTGTAAGAGGTGGAAGTGCTTTGGTTGTATTACAAGCTAGTGATGAGAATTTAAAAGATGTATATGTAGAAGCAGGTGGAGAGAGATTTAAAGTAATGCCATATAAAAAAGATGGTTTTTATGCTACTCTTGTTGTATGGCCATTTAGAGTCAAACCAAAAGATTATTCAGCCAAAATAGTAGCAACAGATACAGCCGGAAATAAAAGAGTTGTAGAGATACCATTTGAATTGATGAATAAAAGATATAGAGTATCAAATATCAAAGTAGGGGATAGCTTTTTAGATGGTAAAATAGCTGAAGTTGCTTCAGCCAACTCATTAACCTCTGGTATCAAAGATAAGCTAAAAAGATTTAAGGCTGTAAATGAGGATTTAAGAAAAGAGAATGAAAAGATAATTCATGAACATACCAAAAAAGTAACACCAATAGATTATGATAAATGGAAATTAAAAGCTTTTTATCCACTAAAGGGTGCAAAGGTTGTAGCACAGTTTGGAGATGAGAGACACTATTTTTATAAAAATAGTAACAAAGAAATTTCTCACTCTTACCATCTTGGATATGATTTAGCAAGTGTAAAAAGAGCACCTATTAGAAGTTCAAGCGGAGGTGAAGTAGTATTTGCTTCATACAATGGAATATATGGAAATATGCCAATAATTGACCATGGTTTTGGGTTATATACACTATATGGACACTGCTCTTCAATACTTGTTAGAGAGGGTGAAAAGGTCAAGAACAATCAGGTAATAGCAAAAACCGGGACTACGGGTCTTGCTCTTGGAGATCATTTGCATTTTGGAGTGCTTGTTCAAGGAATTGAAGTATGGCCTATGGATTGGATGAAACAAAACTGGATCAAAAAGCATATCAATGGAGTTTTTAGAAAGGCTGATAAAGCTATTCTTGGTAAATAGTTGGTATAATTAAGAAATTTTGTTATTGGCAAAAGTGTCAGTTACATAAGAGAAAGTGAGGTAAGATGCTGCAACGAACGATAAAAAGAGCCGTCGAAGCGGTGGGTATAGGACTCCATAAGGGTGAGAGTATCAAACTCCAAATTGAGCCTATGGAGGCTGACAGCGGAATAGTATTTTATCGCAAAGATTTGGGATGTACAATTCCTCTTGGAATCGATTCTGTAATTGATACAAAGATGGCTACAGTTATCGGCAAACCAGATGGATATATATCTACAATTGAGCATTTCTTATCAGCACTCTATGCTTATGGTATAGATAATCTTAGAGTAGTAATTGATGGAAATGAGATGCCTGTTATGGATGGGAGTGCAATATCTTTTTGTATGTTGCTTGATGAAGCAGGTATCAAAGAGCTTGATACTCCAAAAAGAGTACTTAGAGTTTTAAAGAGTGTTGAAGTAAGAGATGGTGACAAATTTGTAAGGCTCTCTCCCTCTGATAAGCCAAAGTTTGATTTTACAATAGAGTTTGAACATCCTGCTATAGGCAGACAATATTATGAGTATATTCATACTCTCAAAAGTTACAAAAAAGAGATAGCAAGAGCAAGAACATTTGGATTTGCCAGAGATATACAATATTTGCAAAGTATCAATCTGGCTCTTGGAGCAAGTTTGGAAAATGCAATAGGATTGGATGAACACAGAGTCTTAAATCGTGAAGGCTTGAGATTTAAAGATGAATTTGTCAGGCATAAAATTCTTGATGCAATGGGTGATATGATGGTAACTGGCTACAATATTTTGGGTGCTTATAGCTCATTTGCAGGTAGTCATGCTCTAAATCACGAACTTACAAAAGCTCTTTTTGCTTCAAGTAGCAATTATGAGATAGTATCAATTGCAAAGAGTGAAAATTACGCATATGCATACAACCAAGTCAAGTAGTGTACTTCTGTTAAATACAATTGCCAAACCGATGCAGTTTGGCATATATAAAAATGGAAAGTTGTTAAAGAGTTTTACCAAAGAGGGATTTGCTTCTGATATACTCTATATTTTGATTCCAAATCTGATAAAAGAGTACAATATTGAGCATATTATATATGTAAACGGTCCTGGCAGTCATATGGCTATCAAGCTTACATATATACTTCTAAAGACTATAG
>JAMOSA010000094.1 GCA_027063325.1 Campylobacteraceae bacterium | reverse complement strand
TTTACAGACCATTGACCATCTTTTGTGCTAATATAGTCATTTAATTTTTTGGTAAAATTAACTAATTTTTCTTCAAATATCTTTTTTTCTTTTTTCATTAATAACCTTTTTACTTTGCATTATATCTTAAATTTATTTATATCTCTGTCAAGAGTTGCAAAGGTTGGAACTTGCGTAACATCAGCTTACTAAAACTCTCTTCTACAGCATCTGCAGTGTTCATACCCTTTTTGCCATCCTCTGTTGTACTCAGGACATGCATTTGAAGCTTTTTTGTATAATCCTCTTGCAGAGTGGTAGCCATCTTCCCAACCTCTGCTAAAGGTTTCCCATTGACTCCCTTGGCATACATATAAATATCTCTTTTTGCGGTGATAGTATCTCCTTTTTTTACAAGCTCTTTTACCTGCTCTCCAACCTTTGCGATATGATAATATATGTTTGTATCCATAAGCACTTCTTGTATAGTTTCCTTTGCTACTTCTGCATCCATCACTATACCCAGCACTATAATTTAGACTTCTGGCATATACAAATGTACTAAAAAGAAGTATTGTTAATATTATAAATTTTTTCATCTTATCTCCAAGCTTATAACTAATCCAGCTATTATAGACAATAATGACAAAAAGTTTTATTAGATTATACAAATATCCATTCAACTACTTTTGAAACCTCTTGGGCTATATAGCATTTGATTGGAGTCTCTTCTATGGGTTTAATTGGAAGTACTGCTTTTGTAAATCCTTGAGTCTGTATCTCTTTGAGTCTTTGTTGTAGTGAGGGTACTTCTCTGATTTCACCTGTTAGACTAACTTCACCCAAAAATACAGTAGTATTATTCAAAGCTCTATCTCTGTAACTGCTGAGTATCGAAGCAATTACAGCTAGATCTGCTACTGTCTCATTTATTTTGATACCACCACTTATATTTACAAAAACATCATAAGTTCCAAGGGGTAAATCCAACTTTTTTTCCAGCAGTGCTAGTAGCATAGATAATCTATTGCTATCATATCCTGTTGAGTTTCTTTTGGGGTGTGAGTATGATTCAGCTACCAGAGCTTGTACCTCTATTACTAGTGGTCTGCTTCCTTCCATTACTACAGTCAATGCACTACCAGCTTGTAGTTTGTGTCTGTTGAAAAACCTATCTGCTACACTCTTGGCATCATTTAATCCCAAACGACTCATTTCAAATATTCCTACCTCATTGGTACTTCCAAATCTATTTTTAAATCCTCTAAGAACTCTTATTTCACTGTTTGAATCTCCTTCAAAATATAGTACAGTATCTACCATATGCTCCAATACCCTAGGACCTGCAATTGAACCATCTTTTGTGATATGACCTATAATAAATATCGGTAACTGTCTGCTTTTTGCTAGTCTCATAAGCTCAAATGTAATAGCTCTAACTTGTGTTACAGAGCCAGGAGCTGAAGTTATCTCTTGGGTATAGATGGTTTGGATAGAGTCAATTATTAGTAATTCATAACTGCTTTGTGCAACTTCAGATGATATTGTCTCTAGTTCTATTACATTGAGTAGATACAAGTTTGGATGATTTGCTTCTAATCTGTTTGCTCTTAATTTGATCTGTCCTGCTGACTCCTCTCCAGATACATATAGTACCTTTTTGCCACTTTTTGCCAATAATCCTGCTACTTTTAGCAGTAGAGTAGATTTACCAATACCAGGACTACCCCCAATTAGTGTAAGAGAACCCAATACTATGCCCCCACCAAGTACCAAATCAAGTTCTTTGCTACCTGAAGTAAATCTTGTAAAGTTATCCTCTGATATATCTACAATCGATTTTGCCTTTGGCTGTGAAGAGCTTTGTTTGTTTGTACTGGTTACAAACTCTATCTGCTCTTTTGTAAGTTCTACCATACTGTCCCAAGAGTTGCAAGAGGGGCATTTACCCATCCATCTAGGTGATTGAAAACCACAAGATTGGCACTCAAACAGTCTCTTTTTTTTTGCCATAATGTTACCTTGTTATAATTTATCTAAAACTACTCTTTAATTTTTCTCATTACAAGATTTAAAATAGTTTTTTCTATTATAATAACAAAAAGTCCAATAATTTCATAATACAAAGAGAGATAATATGGCACAAGATACACTTACCCTGAGCAATGAAGATAAAAAGCTAATAATGGAAGCAAGAAAGCAGAAGATGCAAAATCTAACTGCTGAACAAAAAAGAGCAGTACTCAAGTACAAAAAGATAATGGCAATGCAAAAAGAGGCTCAAGAGTCCAAAGAGGAGACGCCAACTGCAAAGCCCCAACCAAAAAAACAGGATGATTTGACCCTGAGCAATGAAGATAAAAAGCTGATAATGGAAGCAAGAAAGCAGAAGATGCAAAATCTAACTGCTGAACAAAAAAGAGCAGTACTCAAGTACAAAAAGATAATGGCTATGCAAAAAGAGGCTCAAAAGCCC
>JAMOSA010000093.1 GCA_027063325.1 Campylobacteraceae bacterium | reverse complement strand
AGCATATCCACTTTTTAGTAAACAGTTAAAGCAAAAGAAGAGAAAAAAGAGTGAAGAGAAAGTAAAAAGAAAAAGAGGACGACCTAAAGGAAGTAAAAATAAGAACAGTGGAACATTAAGATTAGAAAGTCTGTTTAGAGTTGTCAATTGGTATTTAAAAATCATCCTTAATGTGATAAAACTCCCACAATTACGCTACTTTGTCTATGATGGAGCATTTGAGAATAATGCAGGAATTCAAGCTGTTAGAAGAGCTAATTTAACCTGAGTCTCGGATAAGATTGTGATGATTTTGATACGGGACTAAAGTCCCATTTCCTAATAAACTTTAATATTGATTTATCTTGGAAGTGAGGCTTTAGCCTCACCTGTTAAAGCAGTAAAACTTTATTTGAATAATATCAGTTTATACTTACAGGCAAAAAAACTTTCACTCAAGATAAGCATTAGTGGCTTAAGCGAGACTCAGGTTACTTTACAGTTTTTGAAATATAAACAGATGCTCATGCATTATAAGCAAAAAGTTATACTCTTTGCTTCTGTTTATCCAAAATCCTGTTGCTTTACAATTGTGCTGATGCTTAATAATATCCTCTTTTAGTACAAATCCGACTCTTAAAAATCTCTCCATTACTTTATATGCCAATGGTTGATACATCTTGTTGCGTCTGGTATCTCCTATCAAAACAGCACAGAATTTACCCTTTTTTAATACTCTATAAAATTCACTTGCTACCTTTTGCATCTCATCACAAAAGAGATCCAAATCGTGAATATTGGACAAATCACCATCTATCTCTTTGTTGCTGTATTTTATAATATCTACATATGGAGGGTGATTTAATACAAAATCTATACTTTCATTTTCAATAAAAGATAAATTTCTACTGTCATTTTGATCTACCACTATATTTGGTTCAAACTCGCACTCAAACCCAATAGCCTCTTTTGTCAATTTAACTGCATTTGGATTTATATCAAATGCCAACAGATCTCTATTTAGGAGTTTGCACTCTATAGCAGTAGTTCCACCACCAACCATAGGATCGAGCAAAATATCACCCTCACTGGAGTATCTTAGTATGAGATTTCTTACAACCTCAGGAGCCCAGTTACCACGATATTTTGAATTGTGTGTAGCCCATTTGCCTCTACGAGCAAAACTCCAAACAGTAGTACACTCCAATTCAAACTCTTGTGGATTTAATTGTTTAATTCTCATCAGGAACAGGCAAACCTATCTCTTGTAGTGGTAAATACTCAAAATAGTATCTGCAATGCATATGAATTATATAATCAAGTGTATCTTTGTATTCAGGTTTTCTAAACCAATCATTCAATATATAGATATACTCCACATTATGATTAAGAGGTGCAAACAATCTTTTGTATTGACTGAGTTTAAATCCACATGTTTGTAGCTTTTCATCTACACTCCCTGCAACCTCTTGATACTTTACCTCTATAATAAAAACTGTATTATTATTGAGTACATAAATCACATCATCTGGCAAAAGCTTTTTAGAGAGTATCTTTTTCCAATCCACTCCAACCAATTCCAAATATCTATACAACTCATGCTTTTTAAAAGATTCTGCAACCAACTCTCCATTATAATATATATTGTAGCCCATTGTCTGCTTTTTGCTATTTAGTGGCTTTGCTACACAAGAGTATCCCTTAACATCACTGTTTAAATATGTTACAATATCTACAATACCCTCAAAACGGATACCTGTTTTAGTATTTCCTCCACCAATTCCACCCTTTACCAAGATTGACTCCTTATCAATACTTCAGTAATTTTACCTCTGCCACTACTTTTGGAATTTATAAATCTGTTTGCATTGACAATGGTTATATCATACTCTTTGTATAACTCTTTTATAAACTCTGTATCTGAATTACTCTGTATCACCTTTACACCACTATCAGCCAATTTATCAAATACCTCAAATAGTTCAAACTGTTCATCTTCTAAAAAGGTATTACTGTCATAAGATGTAAAATTTGCTGTAACACTCAGTGGATAGTATGGAGGATCAAAATATACCAAATCACCCTCTTTGGCAAATTTTAATACATCTTGGAATGACTGCTCTACTATTGTAGCATTTTGCAAAGCTTCACTTGCACACAGTATTGTATCTCTATCGGCTATATTTGGATTTTTGTAACTCCCTATTGGGGTATTGAAGTATCCTTTTTTATTGACACGATAGAGTCCATTGAAGCAGGTTTTATTTAGATAGATAAATCTTGTAGCTTTTTCAAGATCAGATAACTTTTCATAACCCTCTTCTCTGTCTAACTCTCTGATTTTGTAATAAAACTCTTTGTTATGCCTCTTCTTGTACTCTTTGAGACTCTTTATCAGATTCAATGGTTCAGACTTTACAATATTGTAGGTATTTACAAGCTCTTTGTTTATATCGCTTAATACTACCCTCTTGCCATTTAGCAATCCTTTTGAGAAT
>JAMOSA010000092.1 GCA_027063325.1 Campylobacteraceae bacterium | reverse complement strand
CAAAACACAAAAAAGGTTACTATAAAGGCATTTAGATTTAATGCCGAAACTGATTATCTGCCTTATTACAAAACTTATGAGATGGAAGTTGGCAAAGATGAATTGATTTTGGATCTTTTAAACAGAATCAAATGGGAGCATGATGGCTCTTTTTCTTATCGCAGAAGCTGCAGACACGGTATCTGTGGAGCATGTGGTATCAAAGTAAATGGCAAAGCTGTACTATCATGTAAACAAAATGCCCAAGAGTTAGTAGAACTTTTTGGAGAAGAGCTTGTATTTGAGCCTCAAAGCAAAAAAAGAGCTATCAAAGATATGATTATAGATAAGAGTGACTTTTGGGAAAAACATGCTGCTGTCAAACCATATGTAGAAGCAGATGTTGATCCACACCCAGAGAGTGAAACTCTAATGACACCAGATCAAGTTGAAAACTTCTTGGATGCAGATTACTGTATTCAGTGTGGAAGTTGTCACTATGCTTGTCCGGTAATAGAGGTAAATGAAGATTACTTAGGACCTGCGGCATTTGCAGCAGCATATAGATTTACTGTCGATCCACGCGATGAGGCAGGTATTGACAGATTAGAGACAACTGCCAAGCTTGGTCAGGGTGTATGGGATTGTGTAAAGTGTTTTGAGTGTGCAGAAGCGTGTCCAAAAGATGTAAACCCTATAGAGAAGATTACAAAGTTGCATAATATGCAGTTTGAAGAGAGAGTTGCAGAGAGAAATGTAGCTACCAAACATGCAGAAGGGTTTATACGCTCTATCAAAAAATATGGATATCTTGATGAGCAAGATATTGTACTCTACTCAGAGGGTCTTGGTGTAGTCAAACATCTAAGTGAAGCACTCAAGATGATAAAAGCAGGTAAAGTGCATCCATTTGATATAGCCAAAAAGAAGATGCCAAGAAGTAAGAATCTAAAAGAGATTCAAAAACTAATTGAGATATCTCAGACGAATGAACTATAAAGGATAGGATAATGAGTAAATTGAAATATGCACTTTATACAGGTTGTACAGCAAGAGAATCTACACCAGAGTTATTATCCTCTACATTGGCTGTAGCTGAAAAGTTGGGTATTGAATTGGTTTTATTGGATGAAGCCAGTTGTTGTGGTGCTAGTCATTTGCAAGATTTTGATGAATTTTTGTCTTTGGTACTCAATGCTAGAAATATATGTTATGCTGAAAAACTTGGATTACCTATGGTAACAATCTGTAATACTTGTCAGTTAAATACAGTTATGACAAAAGAGAGATTAGATCACGATCCCAAAATGAGAGATAGAGTCAATGAAAAATTGGCTGAAGTTGGCTTGGAGTACAAGGGTACAAGTAGTGTAAGACACTTTTTGTATGCTTTGATTGATGATTATGGTCTGGAGAATATCCGCCAAAAGGTAGTCAAACCACTAAGTCATTTTAATATTGCACCATTTTATGGTTGTCACAATATCAGACCAAGCCATATCCACTACAAGCACAATATGCCTCAACCAGATTTGGAAGTGAGTGAAGGTGGTGGTGAAGTAGCTTATGAGGTAGAAGAGTTGATGAGTAAATATACTCACGAAAACCCATATGTACCTACATCACTAGATAGACTTATAGAGGCTCTTGAGGGTAATGCAGTAGATTATGAGAGTAAAAACAAATGTTGTGGATTCCATGTAGATTTACAAGCACCCAAAACAAGTAATGCCCTTAGTGGTACTGCACTGCTTGATGCTATTGATAATAATGCAGATTTGATGGTAACACCATGTCCATTGTGTCAATTGAATATGGATCTCAAGCAAGATAGTGCAGGTAAACAGCTTGGTAGGGATATAGAGTTGCCAGTACTTCATATGCCACAAATGGTAGCATTGGCACTTGGATGTACACCAGAGCAGATAGGCTTGAAATATAATGTAACAAAAGCTACATCTTTGTTAGACTAAAAAACTCCACCTGTATTTTGCAGGTGGTACAAGGATACTACTATGCAAAATACAAACTTCTCTGAAATAAAAATCGAATTTGAAACAATTACCCCTATTTGGACAGGTGATGCGTGGGGAAGTAATAGCGAAATAAAAGCCTCTTCGATTATGGGGAGTTTAAGATTTTGGTTTGAGATTTATTGTCATTTTGCTGGGAACAATGTAAGTTATGAAAAAGAGAATTTAGATTATAAATGGTTTGAAGAAGAGCTTAAAAGGAGAGTGAGAAAAAATTCTAGTGCAGATGTTGAGAGGATTGCTCTAGAGATTGCACGAGAAAAATTTAGTTTACTCTCTTTTATTTTTGGTTGCACAGGGTGGAAGAGTCGGATTGAGATTGAAAGTATATCTTTTAAGGAAAATCAAGCCTATTCCTATCCATTAGGTAAACAATCGTTTCAAAACCTTCAATATACAAAAGAGTATTTTGACAAAAAAGAAAAGAAGAAAAAAGCCAAATCGATTATTCCCTCATGGTATTTT
>JAMOSA010000091.1 GCA_027063325.1 Campylobacteraceae bacterium | reverse complement strand
AAGAGTTACTTGAATACACAAGACACCTTGGAATGGAAGCATTGGTAGAGATACACGATAAGGCAGATTTGGTTAAGGCTATATTTGCTGGAGCTGATATTATAGGTATCAATCATCGCAATCTTGAGACTTTTGAGATGGATATGGAGTTGAGCAACAGACTTATACCATTGATACCAAACAGTAAAATAATAGTTGCTGAAAGTGGTATAAATGACCATGAAACGGTAGTTGAACTCTCAAAAGCAGGAGCTGATGCCTTTTTGGTTGGTGAACACTTTATGAGACAGGATGATATTACCAAAGCTTTAAAAACCCTTAAGTACGGTAACTCAAAATAGTTTTCATATCATTAAATATTTTTTCATATTTTATGATATAATTCCCTCTGAAAGTAGTGTAAAAAGGAGGGATTAAGGTTGAAAAAACAAAAAGGATGGCAAAAACAGAAGACAGTTTTGGATGCTCTTTTCCTAAGAGAACTCAAAGCAAGATTTACTTCTGGTCAAGCTGGACTCTTTTGGACATTTTTTCAACCATTTTTTATGGTATTTTTGTTTGTTACAATGCATGTAATTATGCATGGAAGTGATACAAACTCAAACAGTGCCATAGAGTATGGTATCTTTATAGCCCTATCTTTTACCTCCTTTTTCCTATTTCGCGATCTTTTGACCAAATCTTCTGGTGCTTTTCGTGCAAACAAAGCACTTTTTATATACAGACAGGTAAAACCTATAGATACACTGATAGCCAGACTGATGGTAGAGTCATTTATAATGGGTGTGGTAATACTAGGGTTTGTAATATTGGCTGTATATTTTGATTTGATTTCACCTCCAAAAAACCTAATAATGGTAACTTTGGGATATCTGTGGCTGACTATATTTGGTTTTGGTATTGGGCTAATTATTGCTGTAGCAAATACATTTTATGATGTGGTAGGCAAAATTGTAGGATTTTTAAATCTGCCCTTACTATTTTTATCGGCTCTTTTTTACAGTATTGAGAGTATTGCCAAAACAAACCCAGAAGCTGCACAAATGCTCTTATACAACCCAATAGTACACTTTATGGAGATGATTCATGGGTTTTACTTTTATGATTTGGATGACAGGTATGTAGATTACAACTATATGGCATTATGGACAGCTACAACCCTCTTTATAGGTTTGTGGTTATATATAAATTTAGAGAGAAAGATAGTATCAACATCATGATTTTACTAAAGAATGTAACAAAATATTACAATACAACAAATGGCAAAAACTATATACTTAAAAATGTTACGATGATGTTGCCTAGAAAAAATATAGGTATTCTTGGTAGAAATGGAGCTGGTAAATCTACTCTGCTTAGAATGCTAGGGCAGATTGAATTTCCAACAGAGGGTTCAATCTACTCATCATGCTCATTCTCATGGCCACTTGGACTTGGTGGTGGATTTATACCAAATATGTCAGCTAAAGATAATGTCAAGTTTGTCTGTAGGGTTCATAACAAAAATGAAGAAGAGACCAGGCAGATAGTAAAAGATGTAAGAGAGTTTTGCGAAATAGGTGAATATTTTGATATGCCTATGAGAACCTACTCCTCGGGGATGAAATCCCGTGTAGGATTTGGACTCAGTCTATCTTTTGATTTTGATTATCTCTTGATAGATGAGTCTCTCTCAGTTGGAGATACCAGATTTAAAGACAAGGCAAAGGAGGCATTGGAGAACAAAGTGAATAAGTGTAATGTATTAATGGTTAGTCATAGTGAATCTATGCTAAAGAGTATGTGTGATATAGGTCTATTGGTTCATGAAGGACAACTCTTCTATTTTGATGATATAGAAGATGCTCTAAAAGAGTATAGAAAAATTATTAAAAAGGCTGCATAATGAAAAAGATAATATTTACTATAGTAGCAGTAGTAATGGTAATGCTAAGTGGATGTGCCGAGAAAAGTACCGTATTTGATTCACCAGTTTGTGGCGAGGGTGCAGCACCTTTTAGCCTAGAGGCTATATATTGGGATTATGTATGTGCACATCAGAAGGGTGGAGATGTCTAAGCACAAACTCTTCTCCCAAAAATCCAATGATATACTGGATGATACATCAGAAACAATAAGCAGGGAGAAGCTAAAGGGAAGCTATCGCAGATTCAAAAGAAAAATTCGTGCTATAGCTGATGAACACTTTAGGTTCATATATGATCCTTTAGCACAATTTTTTTTAGCGATATTTATCATAAGTACACTCTATATTACTTTTATTGAAACAGAGAAATATGTATCTGAGAGTACTATAATGATAAAAAATCTATCCCCTACCCAAGCTGATCCCACATCACTATCAACACTTATAACCCAGGGGTCATCTTCATCTCAGGATGCACAATTGGTTGAAGTGTATGCAAGATCTTTTGATATGTACAGCAGATTGGACAAAGATATAAATTTGACAAAATACTATACAAGTGATGAACTAGATT
>JAMOSA010000090.1 GCA_027063325.1 Campylobacteraceae bacterium | reverse complement strand
ACATCACCATACTCAAGCTCTAAGCTATACTCACCATTGAATTTAGCATAAGTATGCTTTAAGAAATTCTCATCATCTCTGGTTGTATAATCTTCTCTATAGTGAGCTCCTCTACTCTCTTTTCTAGCAATTGCACCCTCTACTATAAAGAGACTGAAATCTATCATATGACCAAGCTCTATAGCCTCTTGTAAATCTGTATTGTATGTATCTGATTTATCATCAATTCTGATATTTTTATATCTCTCATAAAGCTCTTTTAGCTTCTGTTTTTGCTTGTTTAGAGACTCTTCTGTTCTAAATACACCTGCATCTTGAGTCATACTTCTTTGGAGTTCTTCTCTAAGAGTAGGAACTCTCTCATTACCATTATTACTCTTGACCCAATTTACCTTCTCTATCATACGCTCTGCATCTTGGGCTGTAGCTTTTTGGAGATCTATATTATCCATATCTTCAAGCATAGCTCTACCAGCTTGTCTTCCAAAGAAGAGTGCCTCAAGCAAAGAGTTTGCTCCAAGTCTATTTGCTCCGTGTACACTTACACAACTACACTCTCCAGCAGCATAAAAACCTTCTACTGTTTGAGTAGGAGATGATTTTACCTGACATCTTTTGGTTACTGGAATACCACCCATGGAGTAGTGTGCAGTAGCTGCAATCATAATAGGCTCTTTTAGCATATCTTGACCCAGGAATGTGATAGCCAACTCTCTAAGCTCAGGAAGCTTTGTCATAATTGTCTCTTTTGGCAAGTGGGTTAAATCTATATATACAGCATCTTTATTTGGTCCTACACCGCGTCCCTCTCTAATCTCTTGCATAATAGCTCTACTTACTACATCTCTACTTGCAAGTTCCATAGCATTTGGTGCATATTTGCTCATAAATCTCTCGCCTTCGCTGTTGAAGAGTCTTCCACCCTCTCCTCTAGCTGCTTCAGAGATTAATATACCACTTCCACCAAGTCCACTTGGGTGAAACTGTACAAATTCCATATCTTCTAGTGGTAATCCACGGCGTGCTACAATTGAGAGTGCATCACCTGTATTTGCATGAGCATTTGAGTTAATCTTAAAAGCTCTTCCATATCCACCTGTTGCAAACATAGTAACTTTTGCATTAAATATTGCAGGTTCACTGTTGCGGATATTAAATGCAGCTACACCTTTGACTTTACCATCTTCATGCAATACATCCGCTACATACCACTCATCAAATACCTCTATACCGGCACGGAATGCTTGTTCATAGATAGTCTGAAGTAGTGTTAAACCGGTTCTGTCTGCTGCATAACAAGCTCTTGGTTTTGATTGTCCACCAAATGGTCTAATAGCTATCTTGCCATCTTCGGTTCTAGAAAATACTGCTCCCATTCTCTCTGCCCATCTGATAGTCTCAGGGGCTCCTTGGCACATAAGCTCAATAGCATCCTGATCACCCAAATAGTCACTACCTTTTACTGTATCAAACTCATGTAACTCTGTAGTATCACCCTCACCCAAAGCTGCATTGATACCACCTTGAGCAGCTCCTGAGTGGCTTCTGAGTGGATGTAGCTTGGTAATAACTGCTACCTTTTTACCAGCCTCTTTCAACTCTTTTGCCGCTGCCAATCCTGCTAGACCAGCACCGACGACGACTGCATCATACTCATAGATTTTGACATCGTTGATTTCCATTCGCCTATTCCTTAAATTGAATTTGTGCTATTATAACATTTGGTGATATAAGAAAGATTAATATTTACCCTATTTAGGGCATAGTTAATATGAAGTGTTACATTTTGATAAATTATCAACATATATGGCTATATTAATTTATACTATTTGTTCTATTTTTTGTGGTATGGTACAAACTCTTGCATTAGCTTTTTGATCTCATTTGTAATTTGATTATATTCACTATCACTTATGATATATGGTTTTGTATTGCAATAGGTTCTATCTTGAAATCTTTTGCCATCCAAAAAGTATTCAAAGAGCATCTTATTACTCTTTTGATATTGTGCTTTGATACTTTGGATTGTTTGTAAATCAAATTGATATGCACCACTATCATCTATAGCACTGAGTCTGCTTAGAGCAAAATAGAATGCAGCAAGACTTTGTAGATGCAATTGCTCTTTTTGTTGATTGTATCTATATTTGTATGCAAACATTTTGCGAGTTAGACTACTGTTTTCTCTATACTCTGCTTCTGGCGGTGAACTTATAGATAGATGCTTTATAAAAAACTCATCAACCATTGAACCATTTATCAAATAACTCTTGTCATATATATCAAAACTAATATCAAAGTATCTACTCCACTCTTTGGCAAACTCAAAATAGTCCAATTTTGAACTATTTATATACTCTTTTGGAGTTATTGTAGTAGTAGTTGCTTTGATCTCTTGAAGATAAGAGCTTTTTAGATAATCAACCTGATCTCTTAGGTAGCATACTACTTTGACTCTAAATATCTTTTCATCAAAAAACT
>JAMOSA010000089.1 GCA_027063325.1 Campylobacteraceae bacterium | reverse complement strand
CATATGGTCCCAAGCCATCAAGAGTAGTTACACCTACACCTGCTACTATATTGGCATCACTTACTCCACCCCTTTGTTCTGTTTTAAGCTCTGTATCTGCTATCTTCTGCATAGCTTCAATCAACTCTCTTTGCTTACTATTTGGCTCCATTACATCTCTTTGTATAGAACCTGTAAGTCTGGATTTTGTACCATTGACATATGAAGTAGAAGTGATAATATCCAAAGCACTCAATAATCTCTCTTTCTCCTCATAATCTGCATACCTAAGCTCCAAAAGTAAATTTGCTTTGGGACTTATTGTATTGGCTCCGATTCCACCTGATATTTTTCCTACATTTACAGTAGAACCTCTATTTAAGTTAGTAAGAGATACCAGATTTATAAGTTTATGAGAAGCTTCCAAATTTGCATCAATACCCTTTGTATAACTTGTACCAGCATGAGAAGCTTTGCCTTCAATATGAATCTCAAATGTACCTATCCCTTTGCGTCCTGTTACTATCTCCATATCAGCTCCGGCTGCTTCAAATACAAAACAGTAATCATAATTTTTTGCAAGTTGTGATGTAAGAGACCTAGAATCATCACTTCCTGTCTCTTCATCACTGACAAAGAACAAATCTATATCTTCAATCTTGCCAAACTCTTTGTATATTTTCCTAAGTGCTTCAACAGCTACTACATTTCCCCCCTTCATATCACATACTCCAGGACCATATATCCACTCATCATCTTCTGAAAAACTTTCAAAAACACCTTCTGGAAATACCGTATCAAGATGACCAAGCAGAAGTATCTTTTTTCGATTTGATGTTGAAACAGATTTGAAGTAGAGGTGATCTCCTATAAGTTCTCTTTTGTACCTGATTGTCTCAAATCCCAACTCTTCAAGCCATTTTTCAAATACTTTTCCTACCCTATCAACACCAGATTTATTTTGTGTATATGAGTTTATCTCTACAACACAGCGTACATCATCTAACCATTTGCTCATTTGCATCTCCTAAGTTTGCACACTGTAATAGCTACATATTTGTATCTATCAACAGATAGTTTGATAAAACTAAAATCTAATAGTTTTACCAAAAATAAATTTATAATACCACATCATATCTTTAGAAAATTCCATAATATCTATATAGTATTAAAAAATATATTTTTTAGTTACACTTCAGAGAATATTATGCAACTCATTTGCATTTAGCATCCACTCTCTTAACCTCTCCCACTCCTCTTTTTTTACCATCTCTTCACACTTGTTCAACTCATCTTTTAGACACTCAATAGCCTCTAAAAGATTACTTTTGTTTTGTCTGAATATATCCAACCACATATTGGGAGAACTCTTAGCAATTCTGCTCATATCTCTAAAACCACCTCCAGCAAGTGCCAATATTGCTTGAGGATTTTCTTGTTTCATCACAGCATTAGCTAGTGAGTAACTAAGAGCATGTGGCATATGTGATATAAATGCAGCATGTCTATCATGCTCTTTTGCATCCATATAAAATATCTTCATACCCATATAGCCATATATCTCTTTTACAAGTTTTCTCTGCTCTTTGCCACTATCTTCTATATTACAAAGTACTACCGCTTTACCTCTATACAGCTCTGCAAAAGCTGCACTTGGACCAAACTTTTCTGTACCTGTCATTGGGTGTGTCGCTACAAAGTTTTTACGAATTTTATCAGGAACTGACTCTACTATAAGACTCTTTGTACTACCCAAATCCATAATTGTAGTATGGCTTGAGACATCTGTAAGCTCTTTTAGTGTGGATATTATCCCATCAACAGGAATTGCCAAAACTATCAAATCCATATCATACAAGTCTGAAATTTCATCTGTAATCCTATCAACAAGATTAAGTTCAAGTGCTTCAATACAGTGTTGATCATTGTGATCATATCCTGTGATTCTACACTCTGGATTTATTCCTTTGAGTGAAAGTGCAAATGAGCCACCCATTAATCCCAATCCGATAACTGCTACCTCTTTTAGTCTATTTTTCATATTAATTTATACCTTTTTATTGAATTTTATACATAAAAATGCTTTATGTCATTTTGATTTTAGTGAATTATAGGTATTATATCTTTTAAAATACTTTCGTATGCAAAAGTAAAGAGTCCAAAGAGAAAAAGGTGTGAAGCTATGATAAAAAAAATGCTTGGTGCAACGCTATTGTGTGCAACACTACTTAATGCACAAAACTTACCCGAGATGAGGGCTCCGATTACAAATATTGAAATTAGTGGTATCAGTGATGCTGATAAACTAATGAAAGATTTAGGTATCAAGCGGGGGGATACCTATTCACCAGATGCTGTAATCAGAGCAAAAGAGAAGATAATAAAAGCATTAGAACAGCAAGGATACTACGGTACTGTTGTAGATATAGATGTAAAGCCTATAAATGACAGTGTAGCTGTTACATTTAATATAAACAAAGGTGAAAAGATAAAGATCAAAAAAG
>JAMOSA010000088.1 GCA_027063325.1 Campylobacteraceae bacterium | reverse complement strand
ACATATAGCTGTGATTTTTTGGTTATTGCTATAGGTAGTGGCAAAGTCAAACACCAAGGTAGTGAACACTTCTTATCTATATGTGGAGATCCAAAAGAGTCAATAGCAATAAAAGAGAAAATTGATGCACTTGTTGCAAAAGGTAGTGGCAAAATAGCAATGGGATTTGGTGGAAATCCAAAAGATCCTAGTAATGTAAGGGGTGGTCCTGCATTTGAGGTACTCTTTAATGTACACAATCAATTAAAAAAGCTTGGTATTAGAGACAAGTTTGAATTGACATTCTTTGCTCCTATGGAAAACCCAGGAGCTAGACTTGGTTCTCAAGCTCTAAAGATGATGGATATGTTTTTTGAAAGACTTGATATCAAAAAACACTTTGGCAAAAAGATAGATCACTTTGAAGCAGACGGAATTGTATTTGAAGATAACTCAAAACTAGAGAGTGATTTTACTATGTTTATACCAGCTGGTGACGGACACCCTGTATTTGCCAACTCAGATCTGCCACTCAATGAAGCTGGACTTATTAAAATCAATGACTATTGCGAAGTAATGCATGATTATGATGAGACTACAGACAAATATAATGTATTTGCCATAGGTGATAGTGTAGCATTAGATGGACCTGACTGGAGAGCCAAGCAGGGGCATATAGCAGAAGTTATGGCAAGAAATACAGCCTTTAATATAGATGCCATAATAAAAGGCAAAGAAGAAAGAGAGGGGTATTTGCACCATATCAATATATTGTGTGTAATGGATAGTGGTGATGGAGCTGCATTTGTATATCGTAATGACAAAGGTGGCAAAATGATACCTATGCCTGTAATTGGACACTGGCTCAAAAAGGGTTGGGGTTGGTACTGTAGAAACTCCAAGCTTGGTAAAATTCCAAGAATACCAGGAATGTAATACAATCTATCAACTCAGTCATTTTGGATTGAGTTGATACTCTCACTTATAACTACTTTTACTCTGATATAACTTTATTATTCAATACTTTATATCTTTTTGTTCAAAACCTTTTAAGTGCATAATGTCACCTCACAACCAAAGAGTCCTTTTAATATTCTTTTGCTAAAATGTAGTATTACTGCTTTTAAGGAAATTTTTATGAAACGATTAACTCTTCTACTTTTAATGATGGTTCTGTTTGCTTCAATTGAAGCCAAACTGGTAAAAATAACTAAAATTTATAGTGAAAGTCAGGATGACGATATATACATATGTGCTACTTTAAGCGACTATTTTGATAATAGAAATGCTAGAACTCTAAAGCCATATATCTCTATAAGACCAAAAGGTGATTTTAGTTTGAGTATAGATTACCAAGATATATGTATAGGTAATTTGGAACCTTCTAAAAAATATACTGTCTTTATAAACAAAAATATACCTTTGGGTAAAGATATTGAACTTGACAAAGATTACTCCAAAGAGTTAGTTACAACAGATTTTGCACCCTCATTTAATTTCAAAGAGAGTGGTTATATATTGCCACAAAAAGGGGAGATATCCATACCAATAGAGAGTATAAATATAGATAGACTCAAAGTATATCTATACAGAATAAACAGCAACAATTTGATAGATGCCATAAATAGATATGGATTTATTAGAGCATTGGAGTATTATGAACTACAAGAAGTAGCCAATGAAAAAGGTTATAAACTGTGGGAGAAAAGTATCCATTTGGATAGTCCAAAAAATATCAAAAAGGTTTGGGCTATTGATGTTGGCAAGTTTTTGAAAAAAAGAGAAAAAGGTGTATATATATTGGCTTTGGCTCCATTTGTGGAGGGTGAATTTGATGTCTATAGTATAAAAACACAATGGTTTATGATTTCAGATATTGGTCTATTTACTTTAGAAGATGATAAAAATCTGTATATATATACAAAACATCTATCAGATGCTACTCCATACAAAGGTGTCAAACTAAAATTGATTGCTAAAAACAATGAGGTTTTAGCCCAGAGTGTAGCTATAGATGGCAAAGCTAAATTTGACAAAAAGTTACTAAAAGGAGAAGGAGGTCTAAAGGCAAAAGCTATATATGCTTATGCACCAAATAATGATTTTACTGTACTAGATCTCTCTCGTGAAGCACTCAATCTAAGTGATAGGGGTGTAGATGGCAGAGTAGTTCCTGAAAATTATGATGCTTTTATATACAGCAATAGAGGTATATTCAAGCCAGGTGAAAAAGTTCCATTTAATGTTATTGTAAAATCTATAGATCAAAAACCAGCTTCCAATTTAAAAATATCAGCAAAACTTATAGATTCATTGACAAATGAGGTTGATAAAGTATTGATAACTACTGATAATTTGGGTTATGCCTCTCAAGAGTTCAAACTATCACAAAAAGCCAAAACAGGCAGATACAAAATAGCTCTGTTTGCAGGTGATAAAAATCCTATTGGGGTACTAAATTTCTTGGTTGAAGATTTTGTACCGCCAAAGATAGAGATAGAGATA
>JAMOSA010000087.1 GCA_027063325.1 Campylobacteraceae bacterium | reverse complement strand
TAGCAGCTACATATATAATTAAAAACAGTAAAAATGTAATTCTCATAGGTGTATTTCTAATCATTACACTAAGAAGCTTGAGTAAAACCAACAAAACAGATGCATACACTAGATATATACCTATCTGCTTATGGGTTGCTAACAACTCTTTTGCTGTCGGATCAAGTAGTGTTCCAGCTACTGATATATCTTTTGAACCGGTTAAGTATGCCATCAAAACTACTGCTGAGAGTAACAACATAAATACAAAGCTGATAATACCTACTGCTCTCTTTTTTACAAACAGGTTTATAATCTCAAGTATTACAATCACAATAGGCAATGCTATAGCCATATGTATAATACATGGGTGCATTAATGTATCTGGTTCAAACGGTAACGGTATATGTGGAATTGTCAATTGGGGTAAATTCATTTTCTATCCTTTCTATTTAAAATGGTTTGACTACTACAAATATAACAATACCTATCATCAAAAGTGTAGGTACTTCATTATAAAATCTGTAAAACTTTCCAGGTTTGTAACTTGGATTTTGAGCCAGTTTTTTGCGATGATACTCCAGTGTATAGTGATATCCAAACAGAAGTATTACAAAAAGCAACTTCCAGTGCATCCACAATCCACTTTTAAATATTGCAGGATTTAACCATAACATTGTAGCACCAGATATAATTGTAGCCCACATAGCCGGATTTCCTATATATTTGAGTAACTTGTACTCTTGGATTTTAACCACCTCTACAAAACCTTCATTATCAGCATTCTCACTGTGATAGACATAGAGTCTTGGCTGATAAAACAGCATTGCCATCCAACTGGTAAAGCTCATAACATGAAATGCAAGTATCCAGGTATAATATTCCATCTCACCTCCCTATTTAAGTATTACTTATAGATTTTGAAGTCTTTTTTGTCCCAAACTATAAGTTCCATTTTACCTTTATAATATCCTATTTGACCTCTTAAAATCTTGATTTTTACTCCATTTTGTGGTATATATGCTCTTTTTTTGAAATATACTCTACATTTGCCCCAACTGCCAATAATATAGTTATTTCTATATATACCCTCAATATCTTTTACAACCATACCTACTTTGTCTTTGTTAAGCATTTGTGGTTTGAATTTTGGAATATATTTTGATACTTCAACTCTACAAAAAGGCTTGGAGATCTCTATATCTATAGCCTCTTTTAATCCTTTGTATATCTTTGTAGCATATATTGTAATATCATAACTGTACCCCTCTTTTAATCCCTTGGCACACCCATACAAAAACAAAAAAGAGCCATTTTGTACTACTAAAGCACTATTTTTTCTTTTGAATACAACAGCAACACTCTTTACCATTACAGGAGAGGATATTTTAAAGTCATCTAACAATTTAGAGAGTGTAACAACCTTGGGTTTTGGTGCTTCAAATCTATTTACAGACTTTTTGTTACCAAAGAGTGATAAAATTTGAGATAGTTTACTATCTTTTTTCAATTCAAAAAGTGCATATACAGGCAAATGATCTGAATAACCATACCCTAAATGATTTTTATTATAGACTCTCCACCTCTTAATATTACCCTTTTTACCAAAAAGATACTTTGCCCTAAATACTCCAAAGGAACCTTTTAGATACTCCCACTTTCTATCATCACACAATGAAGAGGGAATCAAAATAGCATCTATTGCACTCTTTTTACCATAAAAGTTGTGACTCCATCTCTTTTTGGGTGGCAACTGCATCCATAAATTCATCAAACAAAACTCTTTTGCACACTTTTTTGATTTTAGGGTAGTACATCTAACCATCTTATTATCTATTGTAGTTTTTAAAATATTATTAATACCTGTTACTCCATCTGTATCATTATGCTTCTTATCAATCTCTTTATATTCATCTACATCACTGTTAAAATCACCAATTACTATATATTCACTATTAAGTGGCAACTCAAGAAGTCTCTTTTTTAGAGCTTTTGCAGATAATACTCTCTCACTCTCACTACCCATCTTTGATTTCCAGTGATTTACAAATATTCTAAGTGGTACAGCACTATCCAATAAAACTTCAAGAATATCTCTATACTCAGAATATTGTGTAACTTCAATAGAGTTTTTATATCTAATAGGTATCTTTGAAAGGAGTGCTACATGGACTACTGTATGTTTTTTATCTGTAATTGCACTATATGGATAATTACAACCCATTTTTTTTAATCTTTTTTGCAACAACTGAAGTATATTGCTGTTTTCAATCTCTTGTAATCCCACCACATCAGCATGTAATTCACAAATGACTTTGGCAATATTGGATAGTTTTATATTCAGTTTTTTTCTATTCCATCCATACATATTTGGTATATATTCAGGATACTCCAATCCATCAAATCTGTCATCAAACAGGTTTTCTACATTCCAACTTGCTACTTTTAATCTGTCATTTCCATAGAGATTTAGAAAAATTGCAAATATGAGTATGACAAACTTCAACTGTA
>JAMOSA010000086.1 GCA_027063325.1 Campylobacteraceae bacterium | reverse complement strand
TAGCTTCAAAGATTTGTATTAAATTTAATTTTTCAAAATTAAAAAAACAAAAACCAATTTTTATAAAAGATATTTTAGAAGAAAATGGGGATTTTGAATATTTAGATGAAGATGAATATACAATTATAGATAATCCAAAAGTTCAAAAATCGGGACTTGTTTTTATAGGATATAGAAATAAAAAAATAAGAATCAAAGGTGTTAGAGAAAATACAACTCATTTATCAAGAGTTCACAAACAACCAAATAGGATATATGACTCAAATGGTACTCATTCAACTCTATCATCACAAGAGAGTTCAGGAAGATATTTTATATATCATAACAATAGAGTCAGAAAATTAACTTTAAAAGAGTGTTTTAGACTGATGGGTTTCCCTGATAATTTTAAACTGGTTGGTTCAAAAGCAAAACTTTACAATAGAATAGGTAACTCAATTGTAGTTCCTTTGGTTCAAGAGATTGCAAGAGAGGTTAAAAATCAAATATTATATAAAAAAGAGACTTTTAACAAAAAGAGAACAATATATATGGAAGCATCACTGTTTGATTATGATAAACATAAAGATATGGTTATCAATAACTGACTTTATGCACTTTAAAAGTTTTGGGTATTGAATAATAAAATAATAAAATTATATCTGTGTAATATCAGTGAACAATATTTTCACAACCTACCATAGTGCTGTTATAGAAGCTCAAGTATAATACGATAGACTTATATCTATGTTATAAAGGATAGTAGTGGATTTGATTACAAAAGTGGAAAATAGTGTTAGATTAAATCAAGCAGAAGCAGAAGAGCTTTATGAGCTTGATTTGATAACACTTGGTAAATTAGCAGATAATATTAGAAGAGATAGATTTGGCAATAAAAGTTTTTTTAATATAAACAGGCATATAAATCCTACAAATGTATGTAAAGATATATGCAAATTTTGTGCATACAGTGCCAGTAGAAAAAATCCAAACCAATATACTATGAGTATAGAAGAGATTGTATCAATTGCAAAAGATGCATGGAACAAAGGAGCCAAAGAGGTACATATTGTATCAGCCCACAATCCAGATGCCGGACTTGATTGGTATATGGGAGCATTCTATGCTATTAGGCAAGAGTTGCCAGATATTCATATCAAAGCATTAACAGCAGCAGAAATTCACTTCCTGGCAACCAGTAACGGACTCAGTTATGAAGAGGTAATAGATTTGATGATAGAAAATGGTGTAGATTCTATGCCAGGTGGAGGAGCTGAAATATTTGATGAAGATGTTAGAGATTTTATATGTAAAGGCAAAGTGAGTTCAAATCAATGGTTAGATATTCACAGAAGATGGCACAAAAGAGGCAGAATGAGTAATGCTACTATGCTGTTTGGTCATATAGAAAGCAGAAGTCACAGGATTGATCATATGATTAGGCTTAGAGATCTCCAAGATGAGAGTGGAGGTTTTAATGCATTTATTCCACTTGTATATCAAAAAGAGAATAACTTTTTAAAAGTTACCAAATTTCCAACAGCCCAAGAGATTTTAAAGACTTATGCTATTAGTAGAATTATTCTTGACAATATTCCACATATCAAAGCTTATTGGGCAACTTCAACCATAGGCTTGGCTCTACTTGCCCAGGAGTTTGGAGCAGATGATTTAGATGGCACTATTCAAAAAGAGTCAATCCAATCAGCAGCAGGAGCCAGCAGTGGCAATGGAATGGAGCTTAAAGAGTTTGTATCACTGATTAAAGATAGTGGATTTAGAGCTATTGAGAGAGATAGTCTGTATAATGAATTGAGAGAGTATTAGTATGCAACCAAGATACCCAACCAAAAAGATATATGTAGGTAATGTGGCAGTAGGAGGAGATGCACCAATTAGTGTGCAATCTATGACATTTACAAATACCAAAGATGTAAAAGCTACTGTTGAGCAGATAAATAGACTCCATTTTGCAGGGTGTGATATAGTGCGTGTGGCAGTACCTGATATGGAAGATGCAAAAGCACTAAAAGAGATCAAAGAGCAAGTGTCAATTCCTGTTGTAGCAGATATACATTTCAATTATAAATTGGCACTTGAAGCTGCCAAATGGGTAGATTGTATCAGATTCAATCCGGGAAATATTGGAGATAAAAGCAGAATCAAAGAGATAGTAAAAGTATGCAAAGAGAGAAATTTACCAGTTAGGATAGGTGTAAATGCAGGTTCACTTGAAAAGGAGTTTGAAGACAGGTATGGAGCTACTGCTGAGGGTATGGTAGCAAGTGCAGAGTATAATATCAAATTCCTGGAAGATTTGGATTTTACAGATATAAAAATATCACTAAAAGCCAGTGATGTAGAAAGAACTGTAGAAGCTTATAGAATGTTAAGACCCAAAAACAGTTATCCATTTCATCTAGGAGTTACTGAAGCTGGTACACTCTTTCATGCTACTATCAAATCAGCTATAGGACTTGGTGCTTTACTGCTTGATGGTATAGGTGATACTATGAGAGT
>JAMOSA010000085.1 GCA_027063325.1 Campylobacteraceae bacterium | reverse complement strand
TGTAGGTAAAAGAATGAGTATCAAAGATACAAGAGCATGTATCAATGGCATACTTAGTGGCTCTATAAATGATGCAGAGTTTGAGACTTTGCCAGTGTTTAATCTACAGATTCCAAAGAGCTTGGATGGTGTTGCAGATAATAATGTACTAAACCCAAGAAATACTTGGGAAAATAAAGATGAATATGATGCAATGCTAAAAAAACTTGCATCTATGTTTGTAGAGAATTTCAAGAGATACGAAAATTCAGATAGCAAGTTTGACTTCTCTTCAGCAGGACCTGTTGCCTAAACTATTTTAGCAGGGGTAAATCCCTGCTTTGTCTATGCAAAGTAGATATTCTCTACTCCTATGAGTTCAACCACAGTCTCTCCATCTGTAGATTCAATTATCATATGTGAATTTGTAATATCATATATATTTGCTTCGCTTTCTCTAAAGCTTAAATACACACTATCTTTTCCATCTCCTGCATCTACTATATCATATCCACCATCTTGTAGATAGATAATATCATTTCCTTTACCTGTAGAGATGAAATTATCTTGGCTATTATCATAAACTATATCATTTCCATTTCCTGTAATTACATTTTCTATTATTACACCTTTTGCAATTTCAAGGTTATTGTGGCCTGTATATAATGTCTCTTGGATATAACTATTGCTATATATACTCTCTATCCAATCTCTAGCTTCATCTTTGCCCCATCCATTTGATACGCACTCTTTGACCCACTTATTGATTTGTGTATTTGTATTGTGAATATCAACAGATGAGAGTGTGGCATCTTCTAATCTGATTACATCTTTGTATTTTGTATCGGATAGATCTATTGTATCCATTCCATCACTATCCCAAAGTACAATATGACCTTTTTCACTATATAGTGATGAGAGGTCATATCTATCACTGCTACTGTTTGTATCTGCGTTTATGCCATATTTTGTCTGTAGAGCCATTACATCATAGAGTTGATAATTATCAGGAGATGCATCTGCAGAGTATTTGTATCTGCCTTCATATGAGTTACAATCTATATCTACTACACCATCTTGTTTCTCTGTATATGTCATAATGGTATATAGCATATTATCTTCATCTTGAGGCAGGTAGCTGTCTCCGTCAAAGGGATGCTCAAGACCCAATGCATGTCCAATCTCATGGACTATTGTCATATAACCGTAAGTTCCTGGTTCATTTCCTTGAGCATCATAGTCATTTGCCAAAAAGACATCACCGCTTATTGGTGTATCATCTTCTGGGAAGTAGCTAAAGCCGGCACTGTATGGCATATCAACTTTGTTGAATCTTATATCTCCCTCATCAGATACCTCTTGAAATTTTACATCTAAAAACTCTTCGAGTTTGCCAAATATCTCTCTTACAGCCTCCCTATCACTATTATTTAGGGGTTGCCAACCATCTATAATATCGGGATCATTCAATTCATAATAGTCATATGGAATATATTCATTAAAACTGTATGTAATAGTATCTTTATCCCATTGAGTGTGGCTATCAATAGCTTTTACTTCATACATATTTGCATTTGGCAACTCTCCCAAACCATTGATATGATTTGTATCGAGATTATCTATCTTTTGTTTGGAGTTTAGTACAGAATCTGTAGTATAATCTACACCATCTAATACACTGTAGGCACTCTGTATATCATTTAAATCATTATCTGCATAGTATATAGATACAGCAGTTTTGTGTTCTAGTATCAATCTGTCTGTTCCTAATGCTCCATTGATAATAGCCAGTATCATACTGCCTCTACTGATATTACCACTCTCAAGCTCTCCTACCCAATAATCCAATCCAGCCTCTTTTGCATCTCTGTTGAAAAGATTTTGGTATATTGTATTTACAAATACTTCATTTGAGAGATAATCAGGGTACTTTTGTTGAGTTTCTGGCTGATCAAAAAAACTTTGGGCAATTCCCTCTATTGGCAAATTAGAATCATTTACCCAATAATCCAATCCTGCACTATCTGCAGCTCTATTAAATGTGGCTGTATATAATCTTGCCACTTCAAATTTAGTAGGCATTATATATCCTTCTATATAGTATTATTTATATTTTATACTATTTTACACTATATCTGTTAGCATAGTGTGAGTATTCAAATAAAGCTCATATATAAAATATGGTATCTTTAGCAAAAAATTAAGAGGCTGTTTTGCAAGAGAGATATAGAGGATTTGGATTTGGAATTGTTACACTTGCATCTGTTGTTATTGTATTAGCTGGTATAAAGAGTGCATCTGTAATTATAGTTCCATTTTTACTTGCTCTTTTTATATCAGTTACAATATCACCATTTTATTTGTGGTTACAATCTAAAGGTTTGCCTCAGGGGTTTGCCTTGATAGCTACTATTGTTGTACTCTTTGGCATAATTGGTACACTTATTATGTTTTTGGGTTCATCTATCCAAAATTTTACTCACAATGCACCTATGTATGAACAGAAGTTAAGGAGTGATTTGGTGCACTATCTTTTGGCATTAGAG
>JAMOSA010000084.1 GCA_027063325.1 Campylobacteraceae bacterium | reverse complement strand
AGCCATTCTAACACCCCTTCTTCAACAACTCTGCAGCCTCTTTTGCATGATATGAGATGATTATATCAGCCCCTGCTCTTTTGAAACCAAGAAGTGTCTCCATCATAACTCTTTCATAATCAATTACTCCAGCCTTTGCAGCTATTTTGAGCATTGAGTACTCTCCACTCACATTATATACTGCAAGTGGCAATCTGGTAGCCTCTCTTATATCTCTAATTATGTCTAAATATGCAAGAGCTGGTTTTACCATCAAAATATCAGCCCCCTCTTTTTCATCTTCAATACTCTCTAATATTGCTTCATTTCTATTTGCTGGATTCATCTGATAACTTCTTCTATCCCCAAAACTAGGAGCTGACTCTGCTACATCTCTAAATGGTCCATACCAAGCACTTGCAAATTTGGTAGAGTAACTCATAATTGGAAGATGCTCAAATCCTGCACTATCAAGAGCCTCTCTAATAGCTGTTATCATTCCATCCATCATACCACTTGGTGCTATCATATCTGCTCCAGCTTTTGCATGTACAATAGCTTGTTTACCCAAATTTTTGAGAGTTATATCATTATCTACTGTTTGAAGTTTTGGATTGAGTACTCCACAGTGTCCATGATCAGTATATTCACAAAAACACAAATCAGTTACTACAAACATATCTGGATGAGCCTCTTTGATAGCTCTAATGGCACTTGCTATTATTCCATGATCACACAAAGCATCACTTCCTACACTATCTTTAACCTTGGGGATACCAAAAAGTATTATAGATTTAATACCCAACTCTTTGAGATTATAACACTCCTCAATTGCTACATCTATACTCATCTGATAAACACCTGGCATTGAGGCTACCTCACTCTTTATTCCCTCTCCAAATTTTATAAATAGTGGATATATAAAATCATCAACCCTTAAATGGGTCTCTTGTAACAGATCTCTAAGTACTGGGTTTAATCTTCTTCTTCTAAATCTTGCAAACATATATAAATCTCCTCAAATATTGGTTATTACTATTGTACTCTTTGGTTTCTTAATCCCATTAGCCAAAGTCAGTTATCTTTTAAGCTCTTTTGGATACTCTTAGCTTCAAATATTAACTATACTAAAGAGTGAGGCGTATATGCTTATAGACGGACATGGACGGCAGGTTAACTATTTGCGTGTTTCAGTAACAGAAAGATGTAATTTCCGCTGTCAATACTGTATGCCAGAAAAACCATTTAGTTGGGTTCCAAAAGAGAATCTACTCTCATTTGATGAACTTTTTAAGTTTATAAAACTCTCAATAGATGGCGGAATAAATAAAATAAGATTAACCGGTGGTGAACCTCTGCTAAGAGAAGATTTGGATAAGTTTGTAGCGATGATTCATAATTACAAACCTGATATAGATTTAGCTTTGACTACCAATGGGTATCTGTTGCCAGATTGTGCTAAGAGTCTAAAAGAGGCAGGATTAAAAAGAATCAATATATCACTCGATTCACTCAAACCAGCAGTTGCTGCCCAGATTGCCCAAAAGAATGTATTATCAAAAGTACTTGAGGGAATTGATGTATCATTGGAACTTGGCTTGAAAGTCAAAATAAATATGGTTCCACTAAAAGGTATTAATGATAATGAAATTTTGGATATTTTAGAGTATGCCAAAGATAGGAATATAAGAGTCAGATTTATAGAGTATATGGAAAATGCCCATGCCCACAGTGATATAGTAGGAATGCATGGCAAAGAGATACTTGAAGTTATCAAACAAAGATATACCATACATAAACTTGGAAGAGTAGGTTCAAGTCCAAGCTTTAACTATGAGATAAAAGAGAATGGTTATATATTTGGATTAATAGATCCACACAAACATGACTTTTGTGAGAGTTGCAATAGAATAAGACTCACAGCAGAAGGCTTTTTGATACCATGCTTGTATTTTGATGAAGCTCAAAGTATTGCAGAAGCTGTAAAAAGTGGAGATATAGACAAAGCTTCACAAATTTTAGCAGAAGTACTTAGAGATAAGCCAAAAGAGAATAGATGGAGCGAAGAGGATAATGAAGGCTCAAACAGAGCATTTTATGAAACAGGTGGATAGTAGTGTTTAAATTAAGTGAGAGATTTCTATCATTACAGGGTGAGGGTAGATATATGGGAAGACCTTCATACTTTCTAAGAACAGGAGGATGTAATCTAACTTGTGCAGGATTTGCTACTGTATATGAGGCAAATGGAGAACTTAGATATGGTTGTGATACATACTTTGCAGTAGATAGAGACTTTGGCAGTGAGTGGGAGAGTATATTTGAAGCAAAAACAATTTTAAAAGAGATATACAAAGAGTTTGAAACACTTGGATATATGCCAGATGTTGTAGTTACTGGAGGTGAACCTTTGATATACTATAATGATAAGGTATTTTATGAAGTAATAAATCAGTTTATAAAAGATAAAATCAAAGTTACATTTGAGACAAATGGTACTATCGAGATAGATTTTGATAGCTATCCTGCATACAAAGAGGCTATATTTGCACTATCAGTCAAACTCTCAAACAG
>JAMOSA010000083.1 GCA_027063325.1 Campylobacteraceae bacterium | reverse complement strand
GTCTCAAAAAGATTTTGAATCCATATTAACAACTCTACCTAAGAATGTACAGCCTGTTGTATCTATGTTGGCAAAAAAAGAGGGTGGAGATATTATATTTTATATAGAGTTCAAACAGGGCAGACTACTTGTAAATGGTCAGCCTGTAATGTAACTTCTTTTAAAACACTTTTTTCAAAAAGCGGGATTCGTCCCGTTTTATATAAACTAACCATATGTTACTAAACTTAAAGCTAAATTACTGAAAGCTTTTAAAAATATCTAAAATTAGATACTAAAAATTAAGACTCTTTTAGATAGAATTATACCCCTCTATTTTGAGAGAAAACTCACACTGTTAATCCTTGAACAGGTTGTACCAACTTTTTTGGTATTAAGGGCAGTGGAGGCTAAACCTGAGGTGGCTTTTATAGTCTAAAATATATAAAATATTGCACAAGGAGCAAAATAATGGTAACAATGAAAGACCTTTTGGAGTGTGGAGTACACTTCGGACACCAAACAAGAAGATGGAATCCAAAGATGAAAAGATTTATCTTTGGTGAGAGAAAAAATATCTATATTATAGATCTTCAAAAGACTCTAAGATACTTTAAATATACATACAATGTAGTAAGAGATGCAGCAGCTGAGGGTAAAACTGTACTTTTTGTTGGTACAAAAAAACAAGCAAGAGGTGCTATCAAAGAGCATGCCCAAAGAGCAGGTATGCCATTTGTTGCTACTAGATGGCTAGGTGGTATGCTTACAAACTATCCTACAATTAAGAAATCTATTAGAAAACTAGAAGTTATTGAGCAGATGGAAGAGAGTGGTCAAATCAACCTCTTGACTAAAAAAGAGGCTTTGATGCTCAAGAGAAAAAAAGAGAAACTAATAAGCTATCTTGAGGGTTACAGACATATGAAAAATTTGCCTGATATGATGTTTGTAATTGATGCTGTAAAAGAGCATATTGCAGTAAAAGAGGCAAGAAGAATGGGTATGAAGGTAATAGCTCCACTTGATACAAATTGTGATCCTGATGTAATTGATTATCCAATTCCTGGTAATGATGATGCTATACGCTCTATCAATCTTTTCTGTCGTGAGATTGCAGATGCAATTATTGAGGGTAAAGCAATCTATGCCGAAGAGAATGGCGAAGAGGTACAAGAGGGTGAAGCACCAGCATCACTTGAAGGGGCAGCAGAAGCCAATGTAAGTGAAGAAGAGATAAAAGAGATTGTCAAAGAGGCAAAAGAGGAAGCAAAAGAAGAGACAAAAAAAGAGGGAGATAAGTAATGGCAAACTTTGGACCTAAAGATATTAAAAAACTCCGTGAGATGACTGATGCTGGTATGATGGATTGTAAACAGGCATTGAGTGCAACTGATGGAGATATGGAAGCAGCAGTTGAGTGGCTTAGAAAAAAGGGTCTTGGTGCAGCTGCAAAAAAAGCTGATAAAGTAGCTGCTGAGGGAGCAATTGCTATGAAGATTGAAGATCATCGTGGCGTTATGATAGAGATAAACTCTCAAACTGACTTTGTTGCAAAGAATGACAAATTCCAAAGTTTTGCAAATGAGACAATTGAACATGCTTTTGAGAATGGTTTTGCTACAGCCCAAGAGATTATAGAGAGTGAAATTAAAGGTCAAAACTTTAGTGAATATTTAGCACTTCAGATTGCTACAATTGGTGAGAATCTTGTTATTAGAAGAGTAGCAAAGATTGAGGGTAACGATAATGTAGCAATCAACGGGTATGTACATGCCAATGGTAGAGTAGGTGTATTGGTAGCTGCTGAGTGTGAAAATACTGATGCTTGTGGAGCTGTAAAAGAGGCTCTTAAAAATGTAGCGATGCATGCAGCTGCTATGAATCCAAGATACCTAAATGAAGCTGCTGTTCCTGCTGAAACTATTGAAAAAGAGAAAGAGATAGCAAGAGAGCAACTTCTAAAAGAGGGTAAACCAGAAAATATCTTAGAAAAAATCCTTCCTGGTAAAATCAAGAGATTTTTACAAGATAATACACTTGAAAACCAAAAATTTGTAATGGATGATAAAATTACTGTAGCTCAATATATTGCAAATAGTGCCAAAGAGGTTGGCGGTAGTGCAAAATTGATTGACTATATCAGATTTGAGCTTGGTGAAGGTGTAGAGAAGGTAGAAGAGGATTTCGCTGCTGAAGTTGCAAAGCAGATGCAAAAATAACTCTTTTTTCCAAACAGAGGAGTTTATCCTCTGTTTTTTTCAAAAACTGTTTCAATTTTACTCATAGAAAAAAAATTCCTATCTAACAAATAACTCTTTGCTAACTATTATGTAATATACTCTATATCGATATTTGAGTACTGTTTCTATACTTTTTTGTTTAAATATGGTGCTATATAATTGTAGTATAATAGTAAATATAACAATATCTGATTAACTGAGAGAAGAAAAATGAAAAAATTATTTTATACTTTATTAATAGTAACAATAGTATGGAGTGAGTTACCACCAAATGCATATGAGAATACAAACAAATCACCTGAGATATTAATGATACAGGTTATTGGTTTGAG
>JAMOSA010000082.1 GCA_027063325.1 Campylobacteraceae bacterium | reverse complement strand
TGATTGCTACACCCTCTCACCCTATTGGTAATGGAGCATTATGTAGATTTTTAAACTACTCTATCCACAATACAGATAGAATCACAAAGCCTACAATAGATGGTAAAGAGGTCTCTATGAAAGAAGCTTTAGATAGTGTAGCCAAAATATTACACTATTCAAAGCCATTGCTTTGGAGGGGTTCTGGCAATTTGGGTGTAATGCAAAGTGTTACAAATTTGTTGATTGAAAAGTGTGGAGGCTCTTTGACTTATGGTAGTTTGTGTGATGGTGCAGGTCAAGCTGGTATTGAAGCCGGGCGTGGAGTAAATAGATTGCTCTCACCACAACAGATTGAAAAAGCTGATGTAGTTGTAGTATGGGGTAGAAATATTACTGTAACCAATTCTCATCTAATGCCATTTATCAAGGGGAAAAAGCTCATAGTAATAGATCCAGTAGCTACTCCAATAGCTAAAATGGCTCATTTACATATACAAATCAAGCCTCGTACAGATTTTTATCTAGCTATACTTCTCTCAAGATTTACAATTATGGAAGATGCACAAAATGATGAGTGGATAGAAGAGTTTGGAGGAGATATAGAGGATTTTTATGACTTTACTAGAAGTTTCCGTATCAAGATACTTCTTGAGTATATGGGGTTGAATCTTGATGATATGGGTAATATGTTACACTACTTGCAAAGTGGCAAAGTTGTCTTTTTGGTAGGGGCTGGAGTGCAAAAATACTCTATTGGACATTATGCACTTTGGGCTATAGATTCACTAGCTGCTACTTTAGGATTGTTTGGTAAGGAGGGTTGTGGAGTAAGCTATCTTGGGGTAAGTAGAGGAGGTTTTGAAGATCCATTTGATATAAAATGCAAAAGAGAATCTATTGTAAATACACCCTTTAGCAAGTATCAAAGTGTCATTATACAAGGAGGAAATCCTGCTGAATCTATGCCAAATAGTTTGGAGGTGATAAAATCTCTAAAAGAAGTAGAGAATTTGATATATTTTGGATTATACGAAAATGAGACAAGCAAACTGGCAAAAATTGTAATTCCAGCTAAGAATTTTTTGGAAAAAGAGGATATAAGACTTAGTTATGGTCATCAATATGTTACATATATGCCAAAGGTTATTGAATCAGATTATGGTATATCAGAGTATCAATTTACAGCTGAGATATTTCAAAGATTGGGTTATGAGGGATTGGAGAGTGAATCATATTATATTAACAGGTGGCTTTCTCAGTGCAAGGAGGTAGATGAACACAGAATGTTACCAGATTACCAAGAGATACCATACCAAAGCGGTTTTGGAGAAGATGGTGAAGATGAGTTTGAATTTATAGATGATTTTGATGATGAGTTTGAAGATACAAAAGCTTTTAGAAAATTTAAAAGAAAACATAAAGATGATGGATTGTTTTGGTTGCTTACTCCAAAATATCACAAATCACTAAATACACAGTTTGAAAGAGCCGATTTTGTAGTATTGCATCCTAATATGGGATTTAAAGATGGTGATATACTCAAGATAGTATCTGAGTATGGAGAGGTTGTGCTAAAAGCCAAAAATAGTAGTGATATAAGAGATGATTGTGTGCTTATATATGCAGGAACCAAAGGTGTAAATAATTTGACTCCACCAATTGAGAGTGAAGAGGGTGGGGGTGCTTGTTTTCAGGAGACAAAAGTATCTATAGAGAGGTTATAAAAGCCTCTGTATATAAAATTTTCACCTTTTTTTATACATTGCTACCTAAGTAGCACTCACAAAAAGTATATTTTTTTATAATTCCTTTTGAAAATCAAAATATTTTTTATAAATTATACAAGGAGGAGTTGAATATGTTGATGACCACATTTGATCCATACAAAGAGTTTTTGGCAATGAGAGAGAAAATGGAAAATATAAGTAGATTAATGCAGGGTGTAGAAAACAGCCCTGAGAGACCAAAAATAGATTTCATTCCTACTGTAAATACGAGAGAAGCAGATGATGCCTACTATATAGAGGTTGATTTGCCAGGTGTAAAAAAAGAGGATATAAATATTGATGTAAATGAGAATGTATTGACAATCTCTGGAGAGAGAAAACTAGAAGACTCAAGAGCCAATGATGAGTTTTATAGAGTAGAGAGTGTATATGGTAAGTTTGAAAGAAGCTTCTCTTTGCCTGAAGATGTAGATGAGGATAAAATAGAAGCAGAAGCCAAAAATGGTGTACTTATAGTCAAGATTCCAAAGGCACAAACTATTGAAAAAACTCCTAAGAAGATAGAGATTAAATAAGGAGGTGAAGTATGAGTGATATTAAAAAAGAGTTACAAAATGTTGAACAAAAGATAGAAAAAGGTGTAGTAGAGACTGCCAAAAAGTTAAAAGAGACTCTATCAAATGTAGCTAGTCACTTGCCATTGGCAAACCTCTCAAGAGATAAAGAGAAAGATATATACAAAGTAGATATAGATTTGCCAGGAGTTGAAAAAGAGGATATAAATGTAACTGTAGAGGGTGATTATCTGATAGTAACAGCTGAGAGAAAACTACAAAAAGAGGTAAAAAGAGAGG
>JAMOSA010000081.1 GCA_027063325.1 Campylobacteraceae bacterium | reverse complement strand
TATTTTGGTAGTTCATAAACAGCAATTGCCTATAAAAACAGACACTATTCTCCCTTTGGATCTTTGCAAAAGCATTAATAGCTGTCATTGCTGACAATGAGAAGTATCTACCTTTAAAGCCTCTTATTAGTTTCATAGATGTGATTATACATAAAAAGAGTTTGAATTACAAATTAATAAACAAGTGTTAAAGGTATGTTATAAGTTGATACACTATCAATATTTATATAAAAAAAAATTATCAAATATCTTTTAAAGCTTTTGTTTATGGGGTATAATATTAAATAGACTCTATCATTAAATATATAAATTAATTTAGGAATATAATGGAATATAATATTATCTATAAAGAGGAACTTAGTCAGGTTTATACCCGTTTTATTTTTTTATCTTTTATGGTGCCTTTACTACTCTATTTCAATGATGTAGAAATAAGACAAGATATAACTTTGAATATTTGGATTGTAGGTTATATAATAGTATCACTTGTTCATTTTGGATTTCTAAAGATTTTTCCTACAACATTAAGTATTTTTCGTAGAGTATTTATACTTGGAGTTGATATAGCTATAGTTACAGTAGTACTCTACTATCTTGAGATAGATGGATTTCCATTTAGTCTATATTATATATGGATAATATTTGCAAACGGTATGCGTTTTGGACATATATTTATGATTATTGGTATGGTATTGTCTATAGCTGGTATAGCAATATTGTATTACTTTAGCAATTTTTGGCATAATAACGAGCATTTTTTAATATTTTTGTTATCATCAACTATTATTCTACCTCTATTTATGCTAAGACTTGTATATAGAATAGAAGAGAAAAATCTTGAGATGCAAAATCTGTTGGAGTTACTCCACTATCAATCTTTGCATGATGAGCTTACAAATTTGCCAAATAGAAAATATCTTGAGCAGCAGTTAAACAGCAAAGTAGAGCAAAAGGGTGATTTCTGTTTTTTATTGATAGATTTGGATGGATTTAAGAGTATAAATGACAAATATGGACACAGTGCAGGTGATTTGATACTGAAAAAAGTAGCTGATATTTTAAGAGGTGTATTCAAAGGTAATGATTTTGCCGCAAGACTTGGTGGGGATGAATTTGCTGCCATTGTTGATGGAAAATATTATAATGCAGTAGAAAAATCTGAAAAACTGCTCAAAGATATAGCCATAATGAGAGCATCAACTGGAGATGGAGGATATCTCTCAGCTAGTATTGGAATAGCGTGTTATCCTATGGATGCAAGGAGTATCGAAGAGCTTAAAAATTTGGCAGATAAAGCTATGTACTCTATAAAAAGAAGCGGTAAAAATGGATATGCTCATATATCTGATATAGTTCATCTTGATATCGAAGTAAAAAGCAGTAAGTATTAACATGGTATGAAGTAGTAAATAGTATCTCTTTAACTCATCTGTTTACCTCTGTATTATAATATTACAGATAATTTAATCTAATATAGTAGGAGATGAGTATGCAGTATATCGCAAGAGTTTTTATGCCAATACTACTTATTGTATATATCGGATATGAAACATATCTAAAGATAAATCATGAATCTTTGTGTAATGCCACCGGATGCAAAATGGCAGGAGAACTTTTGAGATTTCCAAGCCTGTATCTAAACTATATGGGTATTGTAGCAGTTACTATGATACTGATTACAGGAATTTTGTCTGTACGCAAAAGAGAGCTTGATATAGTATATTTTGCAGTACTGTATGCCTCTATTGCATTTGAGAGTATAATGATAGGTTATCAGATACTTGTAAATCCAGAGCCTTGTATATTCTGTTTGGGAGTTTATGGTTCACTGATACTTATAGCCCTTTTTAGTAGTCCAAAGCTGTTTGTATATGCTGTACCTGGTATTGTAGCAATATTTATAGCTCTAAGTTCTCTTGCTATTCCAAAAAATATGCCCCTTGTTACAAGTGATGGCATATATCTGATACACTCTCCAAACTGCCCACACTGTAAGAGGGTAAAAGTATATTTCAAAGCACATAATATCAAATATAACCCTATAGAGATAAGCAGTACAAATGCACGAAGTATAGCAAAAAGTTTTGATATAGATGAGATACCAATAGCTATTATCAAGCAAGACGGTGTAAGTACACTGTTACATGGAGACAAATCCATAATAAACTATTTTAAATCTTTGGAATCTGATGACAAAAAACCGGTAAAAATTGATTCATCAAATGTAGAGACAGAAAAAAAGGGTGGTTGTTCAGTAAATTCTGTCATAGAAGAGAGTGGAGGTTGTCAAGAGAGTAATCCTTTGTTGGAGGGTTTATGATAGAACAGAAGTTTTTTACTCTCAAGGCATATCCAAGAGGTGTACATCTGATTACACACTATATAGAAAATTATATAAATAATGAGATTGAGATAGAAAATGGTATGGTAAATCTATTTTTGCAGCATACTTCGGCATCTTTGGCATTAAATGAAAACTTTGATGTCTCAGTACGAAAGGATGTAGAGAGTTTTTTGGAGTATTTGATACCAGATTGTTGGAAGAATTTTTCGCATACTCTTGAAGGGTGTGATGATATGC
>JAMOSA010000080.1 GCA_027063325.1 Campylobacteraceae bacterium | reverse complement strand
GGGCATCAAATTCACTTATATCATATTGACAACCAATATCAAGAATGTCATATATATAGTCAACTTTTGATTTCTCTTTTTGTATGGCACTGTTTTTTAGTAGTTTGGCTCTGTCAAACCACTCATATTTGTCTATAATCAATACTCCCCCATCAAACAGTTCTCTGTTTTTTAATCCCAAGGAGTAAACTATCATATCACTTCGTCTTTTATTGCTGTATTTACAGCCAACTTTTGCATAAAAAGTCTCTCTAGCATCCTCAATTACTACCAAATTGTATCTGTCTGCAATATCCATTACTGCTTCAATATTTGAAGGCATACCGGCTACATGCTGTAAAATTACTGCTCTGACTTTTTTTGTATAAGACTTTTTCAACAGATCTTCTAGCTTTTGTGTATCTATATTGTAGCTTCGTGGCAGACAATCTATAAACAGAGGCTCGGCATCAAAGTGTCTTACCATCTGTGGAGTATCTATACTGCTGTTTACAGGACATATAACTTTGTCACCTCTTTTTATATCCATAGCACACAAAGCAAGATGCAAAGCTGAAGTGGAAGTATTTGTAGTGATTATTTTATTGCATTCAAATATGCCTTTTAATCTATCTTCCAATATATCTCTACTCTTGATTTTACCATCATATCCTGCTATTTTGTCACAAAAACTATCAAAACTCTTTTTCAGTAACCTATTGCTATAGTATGAAATCTCTTTTGACATTAATATATCTCCAATTATAATTTATTACTTATTAATATTTTATCTTAAAAATATTAGATATATGTTAATGGGTTTAAGTTTTGTATTGTTTTTTTTTCTAAAAAGTATAAAGAGTATCCAATATATGAGAATAGTTAAATGAGGTAGTATCAATTTTAGTATGTTTTATCTGTATATGTTTTTATAAAGCAAATGAGATTATTTATAAAAAAGAGATAGAATAACATATTTAGATATAAGTAGAGGGTATAGTAATGATACATAAAAGCAGAGTAACCAAAGAGACTCAGATAGAGGCTTCACTAAATCTCTATGGCAGTGGCAGATCCAATATAGATACGGGTGTAGGATTTTTGGATCATATGCTTGAGTCATTTGCCAAACATTCACTGATTGATTTAGATATAGTATGTAAAGGAGATACACATATTGATGATCATCACTCTGTAGAAGATATTGCCATAGTAATTGGTCAACTTTTTAAAGATGCTGTATATCCTGCAAAAGGTATAGAGAGATTTGGTAATGCTACTGTTGTTATGGATGAAGCGAGTGTAACTTGTGATATAGATTTGAGTAACAGAGCCTATTTGGTATTTGAGATGCCAATAGATGGCAAAGTAGGCAATTTTGATGTAGAGCTTGTAGAAGAGTTTTTCAGAGCATTTGCTTTTAATACGCCTTTGACTTTGCATCTTGTCTATAACAGAGGTAAAAACAGACACCATATTATAGAAGCTTCATTTAAAGCTTTGGCTTTGGCAATCAGAAGAGCTACAACACTAAACAGCAGAATAGAGATCCCAAGTACAAAAGGTGTATTATGAGTATAGAAGTAATAGTACTTGATGTAGATGGTACATTAACCAATGGAAGTGTGTGTTACAACACCAAAGGTGAAGAGATGAAGTGCTTTAGTGTAAAAGATGGTCTTGGTTTGGCAAGTTGGATTAAAATGGGTAAAGAGGCTATTGTAGTTACAGGCAGAAGTTCACCAATTGTAGAGCAAAGAATCAAAGAATTGGGTATCAAACATATATATCAAGGGATAAAAGATAAAAAGAGTCTGCTTGAAAAGATATTAAAAGAGATGGGTTATGATTTTTCAAACTGTGCAGTAATTGGTGATGATATGAATGATTATGGTATGTTAAAGGCTTCTAATATATCATTTGCTCCATGTGATGCAAACAAAAGAGTATTGGATATTGTTACAGTAAAACTCTCCAAAAGAGGTGGAGAGGGTGCAGTAAGAGAGATGATAGATTATCTATTGGTTAAAGAGGGACTAGAAGAAGAGTTTGATAGGTTATGGGACGCTATATAGAGATTGTATTGATTATACTGATAGTTATATTCGTAGCCATATCAGGTACTATTACAGTATCTTCTACAAAACGAAATAGTAGTAGTAATACAAAGAGTATAGAGTTGGAAAATGCACATCTAAGAGAGGTAAATCAAACCTCTTTAATTGATGATATAAACTCCAAAAGAGTTTGGCAACAGAGTGGTATATGGTATTTTAGAGAATTTCATATGCAAAATACCCAAATGAAGTATTTAAAAGCTAAAGAGGCAATGAGAGATAAAGATTATATAGAATTGGCTGGTAGTGTCAAAATGTTAAGTAGTAAGAGAGTAATGTATAATACAGAACATTTTGTATATCTTAAGGATAAAAATATACTTTACACAAGAGGGAAATTCAGTATAAAAGATGGTTCAAATTTAATAACAGGTATAAATTTGTATCATAATATAGAGAGTAATATCACAAAAGCTGAAAATGTATATGGTAGATATTTTACACTCAAGTAGTAGCTATTTGGAATCTATTGACAGATATGAGTTATA
>JAMOSA010000079.1 GCA_027063325.1 Campylobacteraceae bacterium | reverse complement strand
ATTGGTTGTGGAAGTGGATTATTTTTAGAACAATTATCAAAAGAATTTCCAAACAGAGTAGTGCAAGGTATAGATTTAAGCCCTCAAATGGTAAAAAAAGCTCTAAAAAGAGGTGTTAAAGCCAAAGTTACACAGTTGCATAAAGTAACAAAAAAATTTGATATTGTTACAGCAGTATTTGATATGCTAAATTATATCTCTCCAAAGGATTTACCATATTTTTTGGAATCTGTTCATAAAATATTAAACAAAGATGGTCTTTTTTTGTGTGATATAAACAGTAAATTTGGATTCGAAGAGGTAGCAAACGGCTCTTTTATAGCAGAAAAAGATAACAGATTTTTGGCAATTGACAGTGAATACTATAATGAAATATATAAAGCCGATTTCACACTATTTAAATCAAACGGTGAGTGCTATAATAAATTTCAAGATAGAATATATCAATTTTTACATACCAAAAAGAGTATAGAAAAATACAAAATATTCAAGGTAGTATCCTCTAAACCTATTACACTATATCTAAACAGACCAGATAAATACTATTTGATACTCAAAGCAATAGATTAATAGCTGATATTACACAGATATGATTTTATTGCTTAATGCCAAATAAATCAATTTATATACCCTATCAAAAAGTTGTGTAACACCATAAAAACTATAAATACAACCAGCATTGAAAGCAGATAGACAAGGATATACCTTTTGTCTATTATCATCAAAAATTTACCAAATTCAAAAGATTTAAGCAGTAATACAAAGCTTATAAAGCCAGATATTGTACCTGCAAAAGCCAATCCCACAACACCAAAAGAGTCTATAAGAAGTAGTGCTGATACTATATATCCACCCAAAGCCCAAGTAGCAATCTTTGCCGCTTTTAACTGCTGATGGTTTGAATATAACCACAGTGAAAAGAGTTTACTTAATCCAAAAGGGAGTAATCCTATCATATAAGCCTGTAAAACAGAAGCTGTCATTATAGTATCATCAAATTCAAAAGCTCCTCTTTGAAATAGCAACCATATAATCTCTTTGCTAAATATAACGCCACCCAAAGTCGCAACAGAGAGTAAAAAAAGTAATATCCAAAAACCCTTTTTTAACTCTCCTATTGCTTCTTTCTCTTTATTACTATTTAGCAACTTTGCAATAGAAGGGAATATTGCCACACTCAAAGCAATCGCAAAAACAGCAAGTGGCAATTGAAATATTCTATTTGCATAATATAGATAACTTATAGATCCACTAATTAAAAATGATGCAAGCCAAGTATCCATAAATGCCATCACTTGAGCAGTAGAGTTACCCCAAATAGCTGGAAAAAAATTCTTAAAAAATCTGTTTGTATCTTCTTTAATTTTATAAGAGTGTTTTTTTAGGGATTTGTATCCTATATAGAGCATCTTTAGCAATCCAAACCTATAAGCTACCATAAGATGAACTACAAGCTGTAACACTCCTCCAATAAGTACAGATATACTAAGTATTGTAATAATTGTATG
>JAMOSA010000078.1 GCA_027063325.1 Campylobacteraceae bacterium | reverse complement strand
TGAGGAGATTAAATATAGATTTTTACTCTATTATGGGTAAATTGATAGAGTTTTATACCAAGCAGATGCTGATTAAGGGTTATTTTCATGCAGATCCTCACCCTGGAAATTTACTGATTAGAGATGATGGTACTTTGGTACTTCTTGATTTTGGTATGGTAAAGCTTATTAGTGACAGTGCAAGAGTAGCAATTATTGAAATGGTCAAATCTGCAAATGAAGAGGATTTTGAGTTGTATATATCCAGCTGTAAAAGGCTTGGTGTGATAGCTTATGAAGCACCTCAGGATAAGATGATGGAACTAGCTCAAAAGATGTTTAGTATATTCAATGATGAGAGTTTGGATGCTATGAGTATGCAAGAGTTAGCATTTGGGGTTATGGCATCTATGAGGGATTTTCCTTTTAAATTACCACAAGAAGCTGTTTATATACTAAGAGTCAGTGCTATTATCGAAGGACTCGGTACTACATATATATCAAATTTTAATGGTATCAAGGATATTTTGCCAATACTTCAAAACAATATACCAAAGGCTTTGGGTATAGACAAAGGGTTACTGCAAATTGCAAAAGATGAAACTTCTGCCTTGCCTCTTAGAATCAAACAGTTACATACATCACTGAGAAAAATCAGTGAAGATGAGCTTCGGGTTCATATAAATGAGCGTCAAATTGAGTGGCTTGAGAATAAAATTGTATCCAGTAACAAAAGAGACAAAGTTACACTGCTTGTGATATTTATCTCCTTTTTTATACTATTGGCATATCCTGAGTATAAAGAGTTTGCTACTGTACTTTTTGGTATTGGTGCTGTTAGATTAATCTTTGGATAATTTTACCAAAGCTTTGGAAACAGCATAGGAACTCTTTTTTTATACTCCAAATACTCAGTCAAACTCTTTGTCAAATCTCTCTCTTCAAAATATAATCCAATTGCCACATAGAGTGTAAAGAGCAGACTAAATAACAGATGTCCCATACTCATATATGGTGTAGCCCACATACCAACAAGTGTACTAGATTGTATAGGATGCCTTACATATCTGTAAAATCCTCTTTCTGTAAATTCACTCTTTGGTTCTGGAGTATTTGTAATATATCTGTATATTTGATGTACTCCAAAGAGTTCAAAGTGATCTATCAAAAAGGTAGATATGACTGCTATACTCCAACCCAGTATATATAATCCCAAAGTAATATAAACTCCAAAACCCTCAAACTGCCATACAACAATATTAATTGGTTGCCAAAAGATAATAATCAAGCCCAAAAATAGTGAAGATATTATTGTATAAAAAGCTCTTGTAAATGGTTCTTTTATACATTTTGAAATAACTCTTTTAAAACTCTCTCTAACCATAACAGAGTGTTGCAGACCAAAAAGTAAAACAAGTAAAGAGTCTATTAAAAATGCACCAAATCTATCTTTTGTAATCTCTATTAGTGGATTATCTATTGTAGTTGGCATAAAATCCCACGGATATAACCAGCCAACCATATACAAGAGTACTCCAAGTCCAAAAGTATATGTAACTACTCCAATTATAATTATTATAACTCTATTCATAACAATCACCCAAAATTTAAAATAATCAAAAAAGAAACCTATATCATATCTAAAATTAATTGAAGTTTAAATTGATATAATAATATCGCTGGAGAGGTGTGTAGAAAAGAGGAGAAGGGAGTTGTTATGCAAGAGAAGAGGATGCATACTCTAAGTAGTGCATTTACTATGATAGAACTTATATTTACGATTTTGATTATATCAATAGTTGCTAGTATAGCTATACCAAAACTGTCTGCAACAAGAGATGATGCAAAGATGTCAACAGTGGCTCAAAATATTATGACAACAGCTACTGAAGTTGCGGCATATGCAGTAGCAAAAGCTAGAATTGAGCCAAGTTTTAGCTCTATGTCAAGAGCTACAAAAGTAATGATAAACTATGGACAGGCTGATGATACTGGCAATTATGAGCTTGATATAAAGTGGGGTGGAGAAGATGAGTGTATAAAGATGAAAGTTGAAGACCCTGATGATAATGAAGCAAAACTAACTGTTGAAAAACCTAATACAAACAGTAATCTTTGCAAAAGATTGCAAAGTTTAATTGATGACAGTAGTTTCCCTTTACCGCTAAGGGGTTCACATGTTCTTTATGACAATTAAAGGATAATTTATGCATCAAAAATGGTCAGCTTTTAAGATTACCTGGGTTTTGTATTTGGGAGTTTTTATTGTTCCTTTGAGCTTTTATTATACTTTTACCCAATTGAGTGCATTAAAATCAAGCAGCCAGGTTGTTAGAGAGTTGGGGAGTGTAGGAGGAGAGATACTCTCACTTACTAACGATCGTAACAGTAGCATAGCAAAAGAGAAGATAGCAAGAATAGATGATATATTAAAATCTCAAAAGAGTTGGATTGAACACCATAATGATGATCCATACTATGTAGGATCATCATCTTTGATGTCAGATTATCAATCACTCTTGGAGTGTTGGAGTAGATTTAAGGAGAATGGGAATAAAAAAGATGCTAAAGAGTGTCGTCGCAAAGCTTTGTCTTTGGCATTTTATGCAGACAGAATAGTGATGCT
>JAMOSA010000077.1 GCA_027063325.1 Campylobacteraceae bacterium | reverse complement strand
AAAAATACAGTTCCGGGTGAAACAAGAAGCCCATTTGTAACCAGTGGTATCCGTATAGGCTCTCCTGCACTTACTAGAAGAGGTATGAAAGAAGCAGAATTTACAACCATAGCAAATGCGATAGCTGATGTACTTGATAATATCAATGATACTACTTTACATGCTAAAATCAAAGAGCAGATGCAAGAGTTGGCACAAAACTTTGTAATCTATGATAGACCAATCTACTAAACTTTTTGATGAACTTGCTACAATGGTAGCAGGTTTATCCCACTACTATATAAAAGAGTCCCATATAGCTACAAAGTATGAATATAACAGTAGAGTTCTCTTTAGCAGATATAGACTTATTGATGAGCCACCCTCAAAAATACTTCTAAAACAACACTTAAACAAAGAGATTGAAGTAGCTATACCAACTCCACCAAATGGATATAAACAAAGAGTTATCTTTTTATTTGAAGGCAAAGAGTCAAAAGAGTTTTTACAGATATTAAAATCTATGCTCTTATATCTAAATATAAAAGATACCAAACTATATAAAGAGCGTTCTAAAAATTGTGTACAAGTGCATATACCACTATCTACAACCAACCCAAATGAAGCATACAATAAAGCTGTAGAGCTTTCAAGTATGCTTCAAAGAAGAGTTACAAAGAGTTGGAAAGTATTACCAAATCCAAATATACCACAAATTAAAGCTATATACCCACTTCCATATAAGTATATAGAGTAGATTATATCTTAGCTCCTAAATTCATACTAAATATAGGTAGCAACATAGCTGTTACAATGACTCCTACTATAAGACCAATAAATAGCATCATAAATGGTTCCATCAAACTAAGCAAGAGTTTTAATCTATCCTCATTCTCTTCATTGTATAGTTTTGATAAGTTAAAGAGTACTGATGCTACTTCACTTGACTCTTCACCAAGAGCCAAAGATTGCATAAAGTTCTGTTTTGGTTTGAACCCTTTGGTTAGATACAAAGCATTTGAGAGTTTATTTCCCTCCATAACTTTTGTTGTAGCCTTCTCAAATGTCTCAGCCAAAGCAGCATTACCAAATGTGGTAGAAGCCAATTTAACCGCCTGAGCATACGATACACCAGAATCAAGCATCAAAGACAAAATATAACTAAATCTACCAAGTTCGTGATTTTGAATAAGCGTACCCAAAACAGGAATCTTAAGCAGTATGGCATCAATAGCTCTTTTAAAGCCATAAACTTTTGCATATGATAGTTTAAATACTACTATAATAGCAATTATAGTGATGAAAATAGCTATATAGTGTTGAGTCAAAAATCCACTTATAGCAAGTACAAATTGTGTGATTTTGGGTAATTCTTGTCCTGTATCTGCAAATATGGATGTAATTTTTGGTACCACAAATGATATTAGAAATCCTGTCATACCCATAGCTACAATAAATATAAAGATAGGGTATGCCATAGCATTACCCACTTGCTTTTTTACCTTGCTTTGAGAAGAGAAGAAGTTACCCATATTTGTAAGAACCTCTGCCATCTTACCACTTTGACCTGCTACTTTTAGACTTTGCAAAAAGAAATCAGGCAGTTTGTACAGTGATTGATTATTTAGTGCCACATATAGTGATTGCCCCTCTTCTACTTGAGTTCTTACTGCATTTAAAAACTCTGCATATCTTTTTTCTTTTTTGTGTTGATTCTCCATCAGTTTCAATGCAGTAAGAACAGTCATACCAGAGCCAAGATAACTGGATAACTCTCTTGAGAAGTTACTCAGCACTACTCCTGCCATATGTCTTTTGGTCAACCCTTTGACATTAAATGATTTTGCACTCTCAAGAGATTGATAGAATATACCAAGTTGTTTGAGTTTCAGTTTTGCCTCTTCAAGGGTATTGGCATTTAGTGTTCCCTTTACACTCTTGCCGTTTTTATCTATTCCTTTATATTTATATAACATTGACTTTTTTAATCCTTTTTTGGGTTACGGTAGAGAGTATAGATTTAATGTATATCTCAAAAGAGAATTATATACAACTTTGCTTGATGAATAAGGAGATGGTCTATTATATATCAATAACTGCTGTAAATTATACAATCTACAGCAGTTGGAGTATTACTATTTTTTTGTATCAGTTGAGAGTTTAGTTACACTCTGATTTAAGTCAGCATCTTGATGCTGTTGGCAAAAGCTTCTACCTGCAAACCAGCCATCATGATAATCCTTGTTTGATTTAAACAGTTTACTATCTTTTGAGTAGTTTCCATGTGCTGTATTACAACCATCTTTGGCACCCTTTTTAAAGGCATCACTCTTTTTGCTCATATCCATTGTGGGTATAGTGGATTGAGAAGGTGTTGGTGCTTTTGTCATACAACCAGCCAACAAGAGTAGAGTAGCAGATATTATCAAACCTCTTCTTATCATTACAATCTCCTTTACTTTTTGTTAATGAATTGTTTACCAAATTATATCTAAAGATATATATATTTATGCTCTAATATCATTTATTTACAATTTTTTTTATAAATTTGATACAATGATGAGAGTTAATCATAAAATTTTGGGTAAGGATTGTAATGAAAAGAGTATTGGGTACAGTTTGCATACTGTTTGCATTTGTAACA
>JAMOSA010000076.1 GCA_027063325.1 Campylobacteraceae bacterium | reverse complement strand
GCTATATCATCATACAGTAGTCAAAAAGAGGAGATTAGACAAAGTATTGCACAAATAGAAGAGACTGCTAAATTGCAAAAGTTATGGAAAGCAAAGCGAATGAAGAGCAGACTAAACTCTATTCGTTCCATACTTTCGGGCAGTTTAATAAAACAGTATAAAATTAGCAGAAACAAAGTTGAGATAAAAGCTACTAGTATAGATGGAAAGAGTCTAAACAGATTTATGAACAAATTGGCATCACTCCCCATACAGTTTAATAGACTCAGTATATCAAGAGAGGGTGATAACTACTCACTGGAGTGCTTATGCAAATGGTAAAGAATATTATACTTTTTAGTTTGTCATTAATTATATTTTTGCTTCTTACTGCTCCACTTAAAGAGCTGTATTACTACTTTGAACATAAGTTGGTATCACAAAATATAGTGATTAACAATGAAAAGATTGAAGATGGATTTTTACATCTTGGTATATCAGATGCAGATATTTTATATAACAATATAGATATAGCTCATTTTAACAAAGCAGATGTTTTAGTACTTTTTGTATATAACAGAGTAGATATCATAGGTATTGAATTGAGTATGAAAGGTTTTATACCTCTTGATATAAAGAGTGCAAATATAGAGTATGCTCTGTGGAATCCTTTTGGTGTAGATATAAAGCTGTATGGCAGTTTTGGTGAAGCTGGTGGAGAGTATGATATAGATAGTAAAACTCTAAAGATATACTTCTATAATGAAGATAAAATAGATTCAATCAAACGCTATCTAAAAAGAGATGAGGAGGGGTATTATTATGAATTTAAACTTTAAGAACCTCCCATACAATAAAATAGCAATAGTTTTGGGTGCATTTGCCATAGCAAAAATGATTTGGATAGCTATAGAGACCAAACTGCCTCTTGATGGAGTTAATATTGCTAACAATTCTACCAAAAATCTATATTACAGATATACACTAGCACCAGAGAAGATAAAATATAAAAGGGTATCAAAACCTGTAAGTACAATTAGAAGCTATAGATTAATAGGTATATATATATCACCTGATGATGAGTTTGCAATCATTACAAAAGGTGGGGAGCAAAATATTATTAGAGTAGGTGAATCAATAGGTGGGTATGAATTGCTAAGAGTAGAAGATGATAAAGTATATCTTAGCAGAGATGGCAAAGAGTATATACTAAAGCTAGAAAGTAATAAAGAGCAGTTACAAAGACACTATAAAATTGTAAATCCTGTAAAAAAGCATAAAATATCAAAAGCTGATGTAATAAAAGATAGTGATGGTATCAAAGTAGTATCAAAATCTATGATACAAGAATACACAAAGAATATGGATAAGATATGGAATAATATCTCTATTGCCCCATACAAAAGAGGAGGCAAACTAAATGGATTTAAAATCAAGTATATAAGAAGAGGCAGTATATTTGAAAAGTTAGGTTTAAAAAAAGGGGATATAATTACAGAGATTAATGGAGTGAGCTTGGATAATATGACCAAACCTATGCGAATTATGAGTGAAATTGGTAATATTGAGCATCTATCCATTATTGTTTTGCGTGGTGAGAATGAAGAGGAGTTAGAGTATGAGATTCAATAAAATATTATATTTGTTACTGTTGAGCTTGACACTTGTTTTTGCTCAGGAGAGGGGTATTACACTAAAGTTGGAAAATATGCAACTAAAGAAGTTTGTAGAGATGGTTGGCAATATAATGCATAAGAATATATTGATTAATGGTCAATTGCAAGGAACTATCAACTTTATAGGCAATAGACCTATCAAAAAATCTTCTCTTTTCTCATTAGCTAACTCTATTCTTGCCAGTAAAGGTTATGCTCTAATTGATCATGGTGATTTTATGGAAGTTGTCAAAGCAAATGAAGCTGCTAGTATGGGACTTAATGTAGATAATGAGGTAGAGGGAGATACGATGAAAACAGTTCTTTTTCCTCTCAAATATAATAATGCTGCAGTTATGAGAGCCAAAATTAAGCCACTGTTACATAGAAATGCAAAGGTAGTCTCATTTAAAGAGAATAATATATTAGCAATTACAGACTATCCAAAGACATTAAAATCTATAAAAAAGTTGATAGATTCTGTTGAAAAAGCTGGTAGAAAAGGTTCAACTCTAATTACTCTTAAAAATGCTGATGTAAAAGATGTATATAACAATGCTTATAGTATGGCAAAACAACTCTTCCCACAAAGTGTACCTAGTGAATCTGTAAATTTATACAAGGATGAAGCAACAAACTCTATTATAGTAGTAGGTAAAAAGAGTAATGTTGATAAGATGATAAAGTATATCAAACAGCTTGATCAAAAGGGTGAGAGTGTATCCCAAAAAATGTATGTAATACCTCTAAAAAACTCCAATGTAGAAGAGATGGAGAAGATTTTGGGTAAATTAGTAGAACAGATGAATAGTGTTGCAAGTAAACTAAATAGAAATAGTAAAGTACCTGTAAAAAAGGCTATGGTAGTAGGGGACAAGGAGAGAAACTCTTTAATTGTTCTTGCAACCGGAGAGCAGATAAAAAATATTAAACAAGTTTTAAGACATATTGATGTTGAAAAACCTCAAGTCTATATAAAAGCCAGAGTTGTAGAAATAA
>JAMOSA010000075.1 GCA_027063325.1 Campylobacteraceae bacterium | reverse complement strand
ATAAATCAATCTTTTTCCTAATGGTTTAATAATTTTCACGATATAATATATATAACAAATGGAGAACTTTATGCAACAGATTATATCTCAACTAAATCCTACACAGCAACAAGCAGCCACTCATATAGATGGTCCTATGCTTATCTTGGCTGGTGCAGGTAGTGGTAAAACAAAAACATTGACTACAAGATTAGCTTTTTTGATAGGTGAGATAGGGATAGACCCTGCATCTACTTTGACACTTACTTTTACAAACAAAGCTGCTTTGGAGATGAGAGACAGAGCATTGTCCCTTATAGGTGATAGTTATAGTACCATGCCTTTGTTATGTACATTTCATAAGTTTGGTTTACTTTTTTTAAAGCAACATATAGAGCAGTTAAACAGATCCAATAACTTTGTCATCATAGATAGTGATGATAAGAAAAAAGCCATAAGAGCCATAGCAAAAGAGTTAAAGATAGATTTGAACCTATCATTTATCACTTCAGAGATATCCAAATACAAAAACTCTCTTTTACTACCTCAAGATGCCATAGCCAAAGCAGAGTTGCCTGATTATAAAAAAGTAGCATCTATATATGAAGTGTATCAAGAGAGGCTAGAGGCAAACAATCAAGTGGATTTTGATGATTTGTTGATGCTTACATACTATGTCTTGGATAAAAATCCAAAACTTAGAGAAGAGATAAGCCAACGATATACATACATAATGGTAGATGAGTATCAAGATACCAATGAGTTACAGTTTAGACTTCTTGAACATTTATGTTCAGCTCATAACAATCTTTGTGTAGTTGGAGATGATGACCAGAGTATATATGGTTGGAGGGGAGCCAATATCAACAATATCTTAGAGTTTGCCAAAAATTTTGAGGGTACAAAAGTAGTCAAACTAGAAACAAACTACCGTTCTACTAAGCCTATCTTGGAAGCTGCCAACTCGCTTATCGAACACAATACTGCAAGACTAGGCAAAAAGCTTGTTTCTCATAGGGGAGAGGGAGAGAGTATAGAGCTTTTACACTCCTTGGATGAAAATATGGAAGCATCACTCATAGCCGATAGAATCCAAAAACTCATATCTCAAGGTATAGATCCAAACGATATAGCCGTACTTTATCGTATCAATGCTCTCTCTCGTGCATTAGAAGAGGGTTTTAACAAAGCCAAACTTCCATTTAAACTCATAGGTGGGATGAGGTTTTATGAAAGAGCAGAGATAAAAGATGTCATATCATATCTTAGAGTTATAGCCAACAGTGATGACAACTTCTCTTTTCTGCGTATCATCAACAAACCCAAAAGAGGTATAGGTAAAACTTCACTCGATAAACTTCTAGTTGGAGCTAGAGATGCCAAAGTATCTTTGTATGAATATATCTATAGAGGTTTGGCAAATGAGTGGGAGTTACCTGTTAGCAAAAAGATAGTCTCTTCACTCAAAGAACTTATGGAAGTATTTGATGTCCTCAAAGAAGAAACCAAAGAGCTTGATAGTAGTTTCGTAGATACTTTTGAAGCCCACATAAAGCTCAAAGAGTTTTACAATGCTATGGTTGATGGGTATGAAAAAGTTGCCAATATAGATGAGTTTTATGGTAACTTTAGAGAAGCTATAGAGAGTAATCCAGCATTGAGTTTGGATAGCTTTTTAAACGACATCTCTTTACAAAGTGACCAAGACCAAATAGAGAGTGATGCAGTGACTATCATGAGTGTTCACGCATCCAAAGGGTTGGAGTTTGAACATCTCTTTATCATAGGACTTGAAGAGGAGTTCTTTCCACTACTTGGTGAAGGTTGTGATATAGAAGAAGAAAGACGCTTGGGTTATGTGGCTATCACCAGGGCAAAAAGTCATCTGTATGTCAGTTATGTAGATAGTAGATTTTACAAGGGTAAAAGAAAGCTTATCAAAAAAAGTAGATTTTTGGGCGAAGCAGGACTGATCAAAGAGACTAGTCTCAAGATAGAAAAACGCTCTACATACAAAAAAGGTGATTTGGTCAAACACAATCATTTTGGTATAGGCAGAGTACAGGCTGTCAACAAATCAGGCAAAGATTATAAACTTCTTATCAATTTTGGTGGAAACAAAAGAGAGATACTAAGCTCTTTTGTCAAACCTATATAATCAGGGGTGAGTAGTGAATAGACTTTTTGTAGTAAACAAACCTATATTTAGAGGTTCAAACTCATATATGGGATATATCAAACGCAAGTATGGTACTAAAAAAGTAGGTTTTTCAGGTACACTAGATCCTTTTGCTACAGGTTGTCTGATAGTAGCTACAGGGCAATACACCAAGCTATTTCAGTATCTAAACAAAACACCCAAAAGCTACAAAGCCACACTTTGGTTAGGGGCTAACTCTCCTACACTAGATATAGAAAAGGTAGATTCTATAGTAGATACTACTCCGTTTACCCAAGATAAGATAGAAGAGGTTTTATCCTCACTCAAAGGAGAGCTTACATACTATCCACCAAAATACTCAGCCAAAAACATAGGTGGCAAACGAGCCTATGAGTTGGCAAGAGAAGGTAAGGCAGTAGAGCTTAAAGAGATAACTTCAACTATATATGATATTAAACTCATAAACTACAACCATCCATTTGTGCATTTTGAAGCAACAGTTAGT
>JAMOSA010000074.1 GCA_027063325.1 Campylobacteraceae bacterium | reverse complement strand
ATTGCTCTATGCTTATGATTTAAGCAACAAGGGTATTACCAAATATAGTGAAGATATATTAGAAGAGAACAAAATTAGAAATAGACAAAGAGAGTTTTCACTAAGACTCTTTAATGGTACAGTTGAGTATATAGATATATTGGATGAAAAGATCCAAAAACATCTTGAGAGTTGGGATTATACAAAAATTGGCAAAGTAGAAAAAGCAATATTGAGACTTGCTTCATATGAGATAATTATAGAAAAAACAGATAAAGCTATAATTATCAATGAAGCGATAGAACTTGCAAAAGAGCTTGCAGATGATAATTCACCAAAATTTATAAATGGAGTACTTGATGCTATTGCAAAAGAGGCGATTCAAAAGGATAAAAATAGCATCAGTTAAGTGAAAAACAGTTATAATATCCAAAAATTATAATATTGTGAGAGGATGGTTATATGGAAGGTGTATTTACCTTTATAGGCTCTGTTACAGGGCATGGTAGTGGATTGGTTGTTGGTCACCTTATATTGGTGACAATTATAATTATGTGGCTTGGTATGAAAGCTACAACAATGATGAGAGCAGTACCAAGCGGAGCTCAAAATGTACTTGAGGCTTATCTTGGTGGTGTTATAGCTATGGGTAGAGATGTATTAGGTGAAGAGATGGCTAGAAAATATCTGCCACTGGTTGCTACTATTGGATTGTTTGTACTCATCTCAAACCTTATAGGTATTATTCCAGGATTTGAATCTCCTACATCAAATATTAATGTTACTCTGCCATTAGCACTTTTGGTATTTGTATATTACAATTACGAGGGTATAAAAAAGCAAGGTGTTGTACACTACTTTGAGCATTTTATGGGACCTGTTAAAGCATTGGCTCCATTGATGTTTCCTATTGAGATAGTCTCTCATATCTCAAGAATTATATCACTCTCTTTCCGTCTTTTTGGAAATATAAAGGGTGATGATCTATTCTTGTGGGTACTGTTGATGTTGGTTCCATGGTTGGTTCCACTGCCAGGATATTTGCTACTAACATTCTCTGCTTTGCTTCAGACATTTGTATTTATGATTTTGACATATGTATATTTGGCTGGTGCAGTAGCTTTAGAGGAGGAGCATCCAGAAAAAGCTCCAGATCCTGTAGTTGATACTATGGGTGCAGTATAAGATAATATATGAGATTAAAGAGTTTTTTGCTATCAGCACTTACCAACTTTTTGTTGGGAGTGGCATGGGCGGTTGCATTTGTATCTGCCCTTAGTGCAATTTTTGATAATTATCACTTTGGATTTCTTCATGCTGCAATCTCAGCTTTTATATGGGCATTGCCGGGACTCTTTTTGGTAGTGATTATAGAGTATATATTAGCAGGATTTGACAGACTCGAAGAGTCTAAAAAACAGACTATACTCTTAGAGCAATTGCTCAAAACAAAAGAGACAGACAAAGAGGATTAGGTTATGGTTAGATATGCCATAACCAATCTCTTTACTAATAAAAGTTCAACCTCAATAGACAAACTTTTATATCTTTTATCCAAAAAAGATGCCAATATGCTCTTATATAGAGATAAAGATACAAAGAGTTACTGCAAATATGCAAAAGAGTTTTTGAGTATAAGCCAAAAATATAACTTCAAAAGAGTACTACTTCACAGTAACTTAGAGTGTGCTATAAAACTAAAAGCAACATCTATACATCTTCGTTCAGATCAATTTAATTTGATTAAAGATGCCAAAGAAGAGGAACTCTTTACGGTAGTAAGTACCCACTCTATAAAAGAGATCCAAAAAGTAACTACTCTTGGAGCAGACATGGTAACTCTAAGTCCAATTTTCACTTCTCCAAACAAAGGTAAACCACTTGGTATAGAGTACCTAAAAGAGGCTGTTAAAATATCTAATATACCAATAATAGCTCTTGGGGGAATAGTAACAAATAGACATATAGAGGCCATCAAAGCATCAAATGCCTATGGATTTGCATCTATTAGATACTTTTGTACTTAGATCTATTAGAAGTAAAAGATTTTAATCCTACCTAAAATTAAAATCCTACTTCTATATTTGATAGTATAAAATTTATATACCAAGCAATTTCCAACTCATTTTTGCAGCCAACATAAGCAACAATATGGCAATAAGTTTTTTAACCTGAGATGCTGATAGTTTGTAGTGCATTATCCTATCACCCAAATATCCACCAATAACAGCAGCTACTGTAACTACACCAAGAAGTATCCAATCCATCTGAACAAATTGTAAATATGTAAAAAATGCTCCCAGTGATGAAAAAGGTATTATAAAGCTTACTGCATAAGCTGCCTTTTTGGCATCAAATCCAAGCAAAATCAAAAGAGGCATTATCAATGCTCCCCCACCTACACCCAGCATACCAGATATTATTCCAACTACAAAGCCTATCAGAAAAAGTATCCAAGCTTTGGTATATACTACCTTTGTCTCTCTTTTATTAAATATCATAAGCAAAGCAGCAGTTACCAAAAAGGCTACAAGCATCCACTTTACTGTCCTTACAGGTACAAATTGACTGCTCCATGCACCAAGAGGGGTAGCAAGAAGTATGGCAATAATTAGAGGCAAAGTAGCTTTAAAATCCAAAACTCCTCTTACAAAATTCATAACAGAAGCTGTAATTG
>JAMOSA010000073.1 GCA_027063325.1 Campylobacteraceae bacterium | reverse complement strand
GTAGCTTTGACACTCTATTCAGGTTATGAGTATGTAAGAGATTTTTTGAAAAAAGTATCATAATAATACAAAGTTTACATAAATCAGATAAAATATATCTCTTGGTTATATAAATAATTATTACATATTTGTAATATATTGGTATTATAGCATTTTTAGTTGATGCTATTATAAGAGGAAAGAAGGAGTAGATGGATATGGGAAAAGAGAAGGAAGTAAGGGATGTTGATATTATTGTATCAAGAGCAGACAAAGAGGGTAATATAACCTATGGCAATCCTATATTTATGAAGTTTAGTGGTTATAACAAGGATGAACTTTTAAATAAGCCTCACTCAATTTTAAGACATCCTTTGATGCCAAAGAGTATATTTAAGGTACTTTGGGATTTTTTGCAAAAGGGTAAAGAGGTAAAAGTATTTGTAATAAACAAATCAAAAAATGGAGATTTTTACAGGGTATATGCCCAAATTAAGCCTGTTTATACATCAGATGGTTCATTTAGGAGTTATGTATCTACAAGACGCAAAAGTAATCCAGCAGCTTGGAGTATAATAGTTCCGCTTTATAAGAGACTCAAAGAGATAGAAGAGAGTGAGGGAATGGATGCAGCTATAGGTGAACTTGTCAAATTTATCAAACAAAATGGCGGTAACAGTCTGGATGATTTTAACAGTGTAATGGAAGCATTACAAACTGATCATATAAGTGTATAATTAATAAAGGAAGGAGAAGTTATGATTGATTTTAATTCAACAATGGAGAAGTTGAAGTCAGTAAGTGGTTATTTGGGTTCTGCAATACTAAACTACGCAGGTGAAACTCTATATCTTGATGAAGATAAGACAGGAGCTGATGTAGCATATTCAGCTAGTATATTTAATGATGCATTCAAAATGGTATCAGACTCATCGCTAGAAATTGGTTTCAGTGAAGCTGCATTTTTGGAGACAAGAACTGCAGATGGGCATGTGTTTTTGATGAGTTCAACTGCACACCAAAGCCATGATATACACAATAAACTAAATATGTTTGCTATATTTAGAGATGATGGAAATATTGCACTTGCAAAGATGATGATGGAAAGAAGCTCCAAAAACTTTACTCAGCAACTTGAAAAGTTATAATTTTTATATTGACTTTTTGATCCTTGATTGTTTATCTCCCATTATGTTTGGGAGTAAACATTAGTATATATTTCTTAAAGCTTATTTGAATTTGCACTATTAATCCATCAACTCTGAAGGCAGAGCATATCTAAACTGCTTGGGATATACAAAGAAATCAACCACACCTTTGTGAGTTTCTATATCTGACCATTTGTCAGTATCAAATGTCAAGGATACTATACTGCCACTTGGCATTTTTAATATTGCTATATCTCCAAGCCAGTTTGCAATATCTGTAATTCCAGGATTGTGTGCTACAACCATCAAAGACTCTACATCATTATCCTGATGAGTTATCAGGTTCATAATAGCTTCAGCCTGAGCTAGATACAACTCTTTCATATAATATATCTTATTGTGATAAGCTATGGCATCGGCAATCTTTTCTGTAGTCTCTTGAGCTCTTAGTGCAGGAGAAGAGATAATCAAATCTGCACTTATACCCCTTCTTTTTAGAAATTTACCAATTGCACTAACATCCTTGGAGCCTCTTCTACTAAGCTTTCTGTCAAAGTCGGCCATACAACCTTTTCCCCATTTGGCTTTACCGTGTCTTATGAGATATAATCTTTTTATAGGAAGCTCCTTTTGTTATTTTAAATTTATAAGCGTATAATCTTATCATAATATATAGTGAGATTTATAGCTTTTAAAGCTCTTTTAAACAACTCTTTTTAGACTCAGGTTGTCTATACTTAATATATATTATACTACTTTTACTATTTGATTTCTATCCAAATAGTATAAATATGCCTCCAATTTACTCTTTTGTGATTTTAGTATTTTGATTGCTTTGGCATACTCTCTTACCTGTTTGTAGTATGCTCTTTGATCATTTGGTGTAGCAGTCTTGTAATCTAATATTATATATTTATCCTCTTTTTCAATAAGCAGATCAATAACTCCTGTTTTCTTATCTATAATATACCCCAACTCTTTATATAGTTTTGCATCTCTGCACAAGTTTTGATACTCTTTGTACTCTTTTCCTCTTTTATATAGTTCTAAAGCCAAAGGTATATTACATATATTTCCATAATGATTTATAAATGACTCTATTGAACCACTCTCAAAGAGGTAGTGAACTCCATTCCCCAAATATATTGCATGATAATCATTTGCTTTGTACTCCTTTGGTTCTTCATTTTTATCCTGTCTGCCGTAATCTTGATTGAGTGTTACAGGAGTAACTGTTTTGTTCTTTGGATTTTGTATTATACTGCTGGGTTTTATTTTTCCTCTTTCTATCGGTGATAGGTTTGACAAAATATCATAGGCTGAACTTTTACTGTTTTTTAGAATAATGAGTGACTCTTTTGCTCTTGTAAATGCTACATATGCTCTATTTATGGCATCACTCTTTTTTAGACTCTTCTCTTTGTTTACCACCTCTTGATAACTTTTATCTATCTTATCTCTATTTTTGAATTTTACTGAGAGTGATTTTAACTCTATTTCATCATAGTTAAATATTACAGGTGATGTATCACTACT
>JAMOSA010000072.1 GCA_027063325.1 Campylobacteraceae bacterium | reverse complement strand
TGCCGGTATCGATGCTAGTATCCAGTATAGAGCTTGGAGTGAGGATTATGTAAACGCACCAACTCTTGACAAGCAAAGAATTAGAATAGAGGCATTCTACAAATTCTAAGATTAACTTCTTGTTACCTCCCCTCTTGGGGGTAAATTTTATCTGTTATTTTTTCTACTAATTACTTTAACTTTTCTGCTTAGTCAACCAACTTTTATAGAGATATAGTTTTATTATTCAATGTCTCAACTTTTGTCTTTGGGCTTTAGACTTTTTTTAGGTTAAAAAATTCCAAAGTGTATAAAACTCTAGTTAATCTTTTATATATATTTCAAATTCATTAATATAAAAAATGTGCATAATGGGATAATATTTACCATTTATTTACTTTTTTTTGTAAAAAACCCCATTTTCTATTGCATATTAATAAATATTTTGCTATATTTATTAATGTAAAAAAAGACAAGGAGTCAACCATGAAAAAGAGTATTTTACTCTCAATAGCAGCATCATCTGTGATGTTTGCAGGTGGTGATCTTGTCCCAATAGAGCCAGCTGCTCCCGCAACAGCTGATTTTTGGGGACAGATAGGTTTCTTCTATCAAGCAGAAGATCGTAATGCACCTTTAGCTCCAGATCACAATTGGGGTGATGAGTTTAACAATTGGTTTAATGCAACAGTTGTACTTGGTGCAGAAAAGCAGTTTAGCAATGGGTTTGGATTTGGTGCAGAAGTTGCAGGTTGGACAGATTTTGGAGCAGACTTGGGTGATAGAACACTTTTCAAGACTGATACAACAATAGCAGGTTTGATAGATCCAACTTCAGCTGAAGTCTCTCAAGCATATATGACATATGTTACAGGAAATACTGCAATCAAAGCTGGACGCCAAGCACTTCCAAAAGCAGTATCACCTTGGGCATGGTCAGATAGAACAGGTGGAGTGGTAGATATATCATATGATGGTGTTGTAATTGCAAATACAGATATTACAGATACAACACTAGTAGCAGGTTGGGTAGATCAGACAAGTTTTAGCTCAGATACTGCTAGTAATGTAGATGTAAGTGATAAGTATGGTTTGTATATGATATCTGTTATCAATAAATCACTTGCAAATACTACTATTGCATTAAGTGGATACTATATACCAAAAAGTGAACTTAGAAGAAATGGTTTTAGAAATACTTTATTTGACACTTGGTCTATCTGGGCTTCAGCAGAGGGTAATACTGGTTTAGTAAACTGGGGAGTACAAGCAGTCTATATTGATGGTGATGCAGTTTGGAGAAATAGTAGAGATGATGTTGGTGCAACTGCTGGTGTAGCTGCCAAAGTAGGCTCTAGTTGGGGTGATGCTGATGCTGAACTTGTTGCTGCATATATCAATGATGGTGGATATAGTATGAAAACAGCTGGTAGTGGCAGAGGTACGAGTGCATTTTGGTCAAACAATGGTGATTACGGCGGAGATGTAAAACCAGGTGAAGCTCAATGGAGTTTGATGGCAAAGGCTGGTTATAACCTAGCAGTTGGTAAAGTGTATGGAAATGTAGGGTATTGGGATTTTGATGCCAGAAATTATGGAGCATATACACTTGATAATGCTATAGATGCAATTGCTGGATATAAATTTGATTTTAGTGGTATTAATGCAAATATAGAGTATAGATACCTCAATGAGAGCTTTACTGATAGAGATGATAGAGAGAGACAAAGAGTTCGTGT
>JAMOSA010000071.1 GCA_027063325.1 Campylobacteraceae bacterium | reverse complement strand
TAGAACTTTTAGCTAACTTTAAGTTTCAAAAGCCCCGTAAAATGGGCATCAAAAAAAACAAAAGTTCTAACATCTAATTTTTAGAAAAAATATTTTTTGATGTTAGAACTTTTTGATATATAAAATACCCCATTTTATGGTACTTTAAGCATAGATTCAGCAGTTTTTGGTATGATACCAAAATGAGATGTTAGAACTTTTTTTAAGCTCTTTTACATCGTAATTGTTAAGATAAGTCACAAAGCTTAAAGCTGAAAATATGGAGAGTTTCACATACTGACCCGATTTTAAGGGGATTGAAACAGAAAGTTTATAACCGTTTAGAGTGGGTATATATTTATTGTTTTTTGTTTCACATACTGACCCGATTTTAAGGGGATTGAAACGCACTGATAGACTCTCTCTCTGCGTCTTTTTTTTATTTATTTCGTTTCACATACTGACCCGATTTTAAGGGGATTGAAACACATCGGTGCACGAATACACAGTTACCACATGAACAGTCATTTGTTTCACATACTGACCCGATTTTAAGGGGATTGAAACACATAGACATTGTTATCTGTGTAATCCAATACAAGTATTTTTTTCATTAGTTTCACATACTGACCCGATTTTAAAGGGATTGAAACATTTTTTGCTCTTGAGCATACTGCTCTAGCTTCTCTAATCTGATGTTTCACATACTGACCCGATTTTAAGGGGATTGAAACCCAACCACTCTTTTCTAACCTCTTTCTTATATCACTCTGTATCGTTGAGTTTCACATACAGACCCGATTTCATAGCCAACGCCAAAGGGGTATTGGAGTTCATCTAAGAAACAATAGTGGAATAGATCCGATTTTAAGAATAAATAAGTAGATATAGTTTTATTGTGTAATACTCAAAGTTTGTGGATTGAATCCTTTAGGGTTGCTATTTTTTGCTATATTAAATACTAAATGAGTTATATAGTGTGTATAATTACTCTAAAATAAGCAGAGGTATTAATATGTCTATAAATCTGAATGATCCAGCACTATATATTAATCGCGAATTATCATGGCTACAGTTTAACAGTAGAGTTTTGGCTCAGACTACCAAAGAGAATTTACCTCCTCTTGAGAGATTTAAGTTTGTGGCAATATATGGTACAAATTTAGATGAATTTTATATGGTTAGAGTAGCGGGATTAATATCCTTGCTAAAAGCTGGTATCCAAGAGACTGGACCAGATAAATTGACTCCAGCAGAGCAGTTGAAAGCAATTAGAGAGTATTTACACGAAGAGAAGATAAAACTTGAGGATATATACTCAAAAATTATCAAAGAACTTGAGAGGGAGGGGGTAAAGATAGTAGATTTTGCTTCTATTCCCCAAGAGCATCAAGAGTTTATCAAAGAGGAGTTTTATGAGAGAATCTTTCCTATTATTATACCAATTGCAGTAGATGCTACTCACCCTTTTCCACATTTGAATAATCTTAGTTTTGCACTGGCTGTTACATTGACTGATATAGATGGAAATATCAAACATGGACTTGTTCGCATACCAAGACTGTTGCCTAGATTTTTGAGTATAGGGCATACATATATACCTATTGAGAGTGTGGTTGAGCACTTTATAGCCGATCTATTTCCTGGATATTCAATTATTAGTACAACTCCATTTCGTATTACAAGAAATGCAGATTTGGCAATAGAAGAGGAAGAAGCTGATGATTTTTTGGAGATGATGGAGGAGGGGCTTCGTTCTAGAAACAAAGGTAATGTTGTTAGACTGGAATTGACTGGTAATGCAGATGTAGAGTTGGTAGCATTTTTGAATAAGCATCTAAAAGTAGAAGAGAGTGATATATACTACTATCGCCGTATTCCATTAAATTTAGGAGCTTTATGGCAAATAGTAGGTGAAAAATCTCTATCTCATCTACTACTTCCAGCATTTAAGCCAAAGAGTTTGCCACCATTTGATCAGGGTGAAATATTTAGTATTATAGAAAATCAAAATAGTGTACTCTATCATCCATATGATAGTTTTGAACCTGTTGTAAAGTTTATTCAACAAGCAGCCATAGATCCAGATACCTTAGCAATTAGAATGACACTTTATAGGGTAGGTACAAAATCACCAATTGTAAAGGCTCTTATAGATGCAGCTCAAGATGGCAAACAAGTTACTGTACTTGTGGAGTTAAAAGCCAGATTTGATGAAGAGAATAATCTAAGATGGGCAAAAAAATTAGAAGAGGCAGGAGCTCATGTTGTATATGGAATACCAGGGCTAAAAGTACATGCTAAAATTGCCCAAATTATCAAAAGACACAATAATAAACTAAAGAGTTATCTGCATTTGGCTACTGGCAATTATAATCCAAGTACAGCCAAGATATATACTGATATTAGCTTCTTTACCAGTGATAAGGGCTTTAATAATGATGCTACTAGATTTTTTCATTTTCTAACAGGATTCTCAACACATACAAGGTTAAAAAATCTGTATATGTCTCCTACTCAAATCAAGCAAAAGTTACTTAGACTTATAGATTTTGAAGCCAAGTATGGCAAAGAGGGGCATATTATACTAAAGGCTAACTCTTTGGCTCATCCTGAGATAACAAAAGCTCTATATACTGCCTCTATGCAAGGGTGTAGAGTAGATTTGATTATTAGGGGAATTTGTTGTCTAAGACCTGGGGTTGAGGGTGTGAGTGACAATATAACAGTCTCTTCTATTATTGGCAAATATTTAGAACACCCAAGAG
>JAMOSA010000070.1 GCA_027063325.1 Campylobacteraceae bacterium | reverse complement strand
ACCAAAATCTTCATATGCACAAAATATAAAAGCTTTTGCACTATGCATTAGATTTGCCATATACTCATCATCAATTGCTCCAAGCAGAGTAATATTTGGTCTTTGAAGTCTCTTTAGATAACTCATCTGAGGACCATCACCTGCTACAATAAGCCTTTTTCCACTATTGGCAAAAGCTTCTATGATAATATCTATCTTTTTATATGGTACAAGCCTAGAAGCAGTAAAATAATACTCACCTTCTATATGTTTACAGTTTTTAAATCTCTCAACTTCAACAGGAGGAAATATTACAGTAGAGTTTTTACCATAGTATCTTTGTATCCGTTTTTGAATAAATGTAGAGATTGCTACAAACTTGTCAACTCTTGGCAAAGTAGCAATATCCCACATACGAATTTTATGAAAAGTATATCTAAGCATAGTACGCTTAATAATATTTACTTTATGATCTCTAAAATAACTCTTTTCCATATCCCAGGCATACCTCATTGGAGTATAGCAGTAGCAAAGATGCTTTTGATTTGGTAATACTTTGACACCTTTTGCCACAGCATGAGAAGAGGATATAACTATATCATAACCACTCAAATCAAGTTGCTCTATGGCTATAGGAAAGAGTGGTAAATAGTTTCTAAATTTGGTAGATGCAAATGGAAGATTTTGAATAAAGGTAGTCTCTACACTCTTGCCATATAAAAACTTCTCTCTATCTTCTTTACTAAAAAAATCAACCAAAGCAAAAAGAGATGCATCTGGATATATCTCTAACAGAGCCTTTATTACCCTCTCTGCTCCTCCTGCTTTATCAAACCAATCATGTACTATGGCAACCTTCATTTACTATTTTGCCTCATACATTTTGGTCAAAGTCTCTTTAAATGGTACTTGTTTTACTTCTTTAATAGTAGCAAATAGTTTTTTGGTTGAACCTATAAGTTTAGGAATTTCATCTCTTCTCATAAAATCTGGATTTTGTACTACTTTTATCTTATATCCAGCAATTGATTCCATCATTTTTAGTACATCAACCAATTTTATACCTCTACCAGAACATAGATTTAAAGTAGTAGAAGCTATATCATTAGATAGTAATCTATAATAGACTTCACAAGCATACTCTACATCATTAAATTCTCTAATTACATCTATATTACCAAGCTCTATAGACTCTTTATGCTCTTTAAAGTGATTTACAATCTTTGGTATTACAAAATTATTACTTTGACCAACACCAGTATAGTTAAATGGTCTAACTCTAATTAGTGGAAAATTACTATCAAATCTATATGATAGTGTTTCACTACTATATTTACTGGCTCCATAATGGTTTGCTGGCTTTGGACACAAATCTTCATGTAATACTTCTACACCCAAATTACCATATACAGCTGCACTACTAGCAATAATTACTTTTTTTATATTAGGTAAAGTCTTGGCTACTATATCTAACATATCAATAGTAGCTATTGTATTGATTTTATATATTGCAGATATATCTTTGTGTGCAGGAGAGGATATTGCAGCTAAATGAATAATATAATCTGGATTTACTTCAGATATAACTTGTGCAAATTTACTACTATTTGTTATATCAACTTGATAGATATTGCTATCTTCTATATCAAAAACAGATGTACCATATACAACAAAACCTCTATCACTAAGATACTTTTGCAAATGTTTACCAGTAAATCCCTCAATACCGGTAATTAATACTCTCTTAGAAACTTTTGCCAACTCTATTCCTTTGTAAATCAGCCTCAACCATCATACTACAAAGCTCTTCTAGTGTAGTCTTTGGCTCCCAACCAAGCTTCTCTTTGGCTTTTGAAGGATCACCTATTAGCAGTTCAACTTCAGCTGGTCTATAGAATTTTGGATCTACTTTTACTACTGTTTTACCACTTTTTATATCTACTGCATACTCACTGTCACCACTTTCACTAAACTCTAACTCTACATCTATAGCTTTAAATGCCATCTTTACAAAATCTCTTACACTCTCAGTTCTGTTTGTAGCCAACACAAAAGTATCAGGAGTATCAGCTTGGAGCATTCTATACATACCATCTACATACTCTTTGGCATATCCCCAGTCTCTTTTGGCATCAAGATTACCAAGATAGAGTGTATCTAACTTACCAAGTGCAATCTTAGCTACAGCATCTGTTATCTTTCTTGTTACAAATTCAAGCCCTCTTAGTGGAGATTCATGATTAAACAGTATCCCGCTACTACCAAAAATACCATAAGATTCTCTATAGTTAATTGTCATCCAGTGTGCATACAGCTTTGCCACTCCGTATGGACTTCTTGGATAAAATGGTGTAGTCTCTTTTTGTGGAATCTCTTGTACTTTACCAAACATCTCAGAAGTTGAAGCCTGATAATACCTAATAGAGGGATTTACAATTCTAATAGCCTCAAGCAGATGTAAAGCACCAAGCCCAGTAGCTTCACTAGTAGCAATAGGCTGTTCAAATGAGACACCAACAAAACTTTGGGCTGCTAGATTATATATCTCATCTGGCTCGATTTGAGATACCATTCTAATGGCATTTGACTGGTCAGTTAAATCAAACTCGATTAAATGTAAATTTTTATCATTTTGGATACCCAAATACTCTATTCTCCAAAAGTTCACAGTAGAAGATCGTCTATATGTTCCATATACTTCATAACCTTTTTCTAATAATAACTGAGCCAAATATGCTCCATCTTGACCACCAATACCGGTGACAATAGCTCTTTTCATTAAAATCCCTTCTAAC
>JAMOSA010000069.1 GCA_027063325.1 Campylobacteraceae bacterium | reverse complement strand
ATAAAAGCTGTTGAGCATTTACACTCTTTTAAAGAGTCAAACAAAGTAGTAACACTTGAAAAGGGTGAGTATATTCTAAAAGATATTTCAGAAATTACAAGTAATAAATATACTATATCGCCTTCACTTTTGGCACTTTTAAATAATCTCGACTAAAAAAATTTAGTCAGCAAGGCATAAAGCCTTGCATAATATCATTCAATAATTGCTATTAATAAAACCCTAATATCTCAAACTGTATATACCAAAGAATCATAGAGAGTATATAACCAGCCAGTACTGTCCAAGCAAGTTTTAGATGACTACCAAATGTATATATACCTCTAAGTCTTCCCATTACTCCAACTCCAGCAGCACTACCAAAACTAATAAGGCTTCCTCCAATTCCAGCAGTCAAAGTTACAAGCATCCATTGATCAATTCCCATTTGAGGAGATGATTTAAGTATAGCACTCATTACAGGTACATTATCTACAATAGCAGATATAAATCCTACACCAATATTTGCTGCTGTTGGTCCAACTTTATCATATAAGTGGTGAATATACTCTAAAAATCCCATATAGTGCAAAGCTCCTACTGCACTGAGTATTCCAAAGAAAAAGAGCAAAGTATCATTCTCTACCTTTTTCATATTGATAAATACATCAAATCCTTTATGATTTTCTAATCTATTGAGTTTGTATGAGTAGAGTTTGAGCAAAGATAATCCAAACATCATACCCCACATTGCAGGGAAGTGGAAAAACTGATGACCCAAAACTGCTATTACTATGGTAGATACACCAAGCCAGGCTACAGCCATACCACCCTCTTTGATTGTAGGTTTTTCTTCTGTTGCTACATCAAAGTATGGCTCCCCTTTGGGTACAAAAAATGATAATAACCATGCTGTAAGTAACCAACCTGCAATAGATGGCACAAACAGATATAAAAAGTCCACAAATTCACCCTTACCAGCAGTCCAAGCCATAAGAGTGGTAATATCACCAAATGGACTCCATGCACCACCAGCATTTGCAGCTACTACTATATTGATAGCTCCAGCTACTAAAAACTCTTTATTGTTTTTATCTATTGTAAACAGTACAGTAGAAAGAATCAAAGCAGTAGTCAAGTTATCAGCAACCGGAGATATAAAAAATGCCAAAAGACCAGTCAGCCAAAAGAGTTTTTTATAACTGTAACCATTTGAAATCAGTTTGAATTTGAGCGCATCAAATACTCCTCTTTCTATGAGTGTTTCAATATATGTCATTGCCACAAACAAAAAGAAGTAAATCTCTGCAATCTCTTCTATAAGCTTTGTCATCTCCTCATGCAATGGATCTGGATTTAGACCATTTAGTGCATAATAGATGCCTATCATCATAAACATAAATGTACCGGCAAATAGAGCCGGTTTTGATTTGTTTATCTCATACTTCTCTTCTGTTGCTATCAAAAAATAGGCTACAATAAATACAATTAAATTTATTATACCCACCCAGGTTGTTGTCAAATCCATACCGTGCATAATCTACCTCTCTTCTTCTATGTAGTGTGTTCCCAGTGACTCTTTTCTATTCAAAGCTGCCTCAACAATTGCTCCGGCTGTATTTAATCTAAGCTCTAAAAGTCTTCCTATATCTTTGTTTTTTGTATCGTATATAAAATTTTTTGCC
>JAMOSA010000068.1 GCA_027063325.1 Campylobacteraceae bacterium | reverse complement strand
GGCTTGTAACAGGAGCCTGTTTTGCAGAGATGGGTAACAAAGTATTATGTGTAGATATTGACAAAAAGAAGATAGAGGGGTTAAAAAATGGAATTATCCCTATATTTGAACCTGGTTTGGAAAAGATGGTTATAAGCAATTACAAAAAAGGTTCTATAGATTTTACTACCAATATACAAGATGCACTCAAAGAGTCTGAGATACTTTTTATAGCTGTTGGAACACCTATGAGAGATGATGGTAGTGCCAATTTGCAATATGTACTTGAAGTTGCAAAAGATATAGGTAAATATATGCAACATGATATGATTGTAGTTGATAAAAGTACCGTACCAGTAGGTACAGCAGACAAAGTAGAAGCTATAATAAAAGCCCAGTTACAAGAGAGGATACAGAGTGCAAAATCTCAAAAAGAGACTCAAGAGTTGTCAAAACTCAACTTTGTAGTAGTATCAAATCCAGAATTTCTAAAAGAGGGTGCTGCTATTGCAGACTTTATGAAGCCAGATAGAGTTGTAGTAGGTACAGATGATAGCAGTGCAATGGCAAAAATGAAAGAGTTATACAGACCATTTACACTAAATCATGAGAGATTTATAGGTATGGATACAAAAAGTGCAGAGCTTACGAAGTATGCTGCAAATGCAATGCTTGCTACAAAAATATCATTTATGAATGAGATGTCCCAAATAGCCAAAAGAGTAGGAGCAGATATAAATAGTGTAAGAGTAGGTATAGGCAGTGATAGCAGAATAGGATACAGCTTTATATATCCAGGGTGTGGGTATGGTGGTAGCTGTTTTCCAAAAGATGTAAATGCCTTAATTAAAATTGCACAAGATGCCGGATATGAACCCAAAATAATACCCGCTGTAGAAGAGGTAAACAGACTTCAAAAGCTAGAACTTGTAAATATGGTAGAGAGTAGATTTGGTACAAATTTGAGTGGTAAAAAGTTTGCAGTATGGGGACTTAGCTTCAAACCACAAACAGATGATATGAGAGAAGCACCATCAATTGTAATAATAAAAGAGCTTATAAAAAGAGGAGCCAAAATATCAGCCTATGATCCAGAAGCAATGGAAGCTTCAAAAAGTTTTTGGCTAAAAGATATTGATATTGAGTATGCTCCAAGCAAATATGATGCACTAAATAATGCAGATGCGATGTTGCTTGTTACAGAGTGGAAAGAGTTTAGATCACCAGATTTTATAGAGATGAACCAAAGAATGAAAAGTCCAATTATATTTGATGGTAGAAATCAATATATACCTTCAATTCTCAAAGAGTATGGATTTGAGTACCACCAGATAGGAAAAGCATAATATATTTTGCTAATTTACAAAAATGCTAAAGTTCAATTTTTTTGAGATAGAACTTTAGCCTCAATTCTAAAATCCCTTTATAACACTACTATATATTACATTTACCTCTTTATCATCAAGCCATGTAGTCTTGCCACTCTCAAAAAACTTTTTAAAATTTTCAAAAGATATATATGGAGCATATATACACTCAGGATGTGCAAGTTTTAATGCTGACATCAAAGAGATCTTTTCACCCAAGACTCCATTACATATATAGCATCTTTTAGCAGGATAGAGTCTGCCTTCATACTCCAGTACCGAGTAAGCCACTTCACAAACTATCCTTTTGGGATTTTGGACACTCCACTTTTTTGTACTATTTAAAAGTATATCAAAATAGAAGCTATCTATATCTTCTGTATCTCTTAGATGTATATGAAACAGTTTTATAAGCTTGTGCCATATCATTAATCTATTCATATCAATAAGCCACGAAAACCCTATATGTGTAACACCTCTAAGCCTTGGCAAAAATCTGCCTCTTGATTCCTCTTCTTCAAAGTCTATCAGATATCCAAGCTGCAAAACAGAGTGTCTTGAACCATAAAATCGATAATAGTCAATTACTCTATTTGGAGTTAGGATAGTTAGGATTATATCTTCATCTTTAGCTTGAGTAATATGGAGAATAAACCCTTTCATCTATATTTTGTGTGATAGAGATAACTTAAATATATCAATCCCCTCATTTGGCTTTTTGATACCAGCATTTGAGTAGTGTAAATAATCGAAACTTATATCAAAATCTTCAAATTTTACTCCAATACCTGCTCGATCTTCAAACAAAAATGCACTTGACATATTGTGTTTGCCTATTACTGTACTATTAAATAGAGATATACCTATACCAGCTTCAATATATACTGGTATAGATCCATAAAAAGAGTATCTAAATACTGGAGAGAGAGCTATACCTACACTTTTATCCTCTACATCTCTCCAATAATTAAGTGATAATTCATAATAACCACTCAAATAACCTACCCTACTCTCAAGCCACTTACTCTCAAAATCTCTTCTAAGTCCCAATCTGTATATATCTATATCATCTTTACTTTGACCAATATCCACAGCAACACTATCTATCCTAATCTCTTTATACTCAGATGAGAATAAACCAATGGTACACAGCAAAATAGATATTAATATATTTTTTATGTTAATCATTACTATATCTTCCAATTATTCTATTTTTGTATAAGCTCTATAGCAGTATAGAAATTATACTATAAATTTAATATCAAAATCTATACTGCTATTATTTTGGAACAGTTAGTATGGCCATTCACCTATATAGTTGCCTGGTGGATTATATTGACATACTATAACAGTCCATCCCTCATAACGACCTGTCTGATAAACAGCTTTGCCACATCCAACCTCTGTTGTATCTTGCCATACAATCTGAGT
>JAMOSA010000067.1 GCA_027063325.1 Campylobacteraceae bacterium | reverse complement strand
ATTTGCCAAGCTGAAGATCCAAAAGATCCATCAAATCCAACTCTTTTTCTGTTATGACATCAAGACCCACTACACCCAAATCAGCAGAGCCATACTCTACATATGTAGGAACATCCTGGTTTCTTACATTCAAAAATCTAAAGTTTCCAATCTCAAGTATCAATTTGCGACTCTCAAACTTGAAATCTCCGCCAAATATCTCTGAGAATATCTCAAGAGTCTCTTCGGCTATTCGCCCTTTGGGCAGTGCTATGGTTAGCATTGGTTCTCCTCTGTTTTACTGTTATAGACTTTTTGCATACCTTCAAAGATTAATCCCTCTTTATACAGGCTTTTGGGCAGATACCTAGAGAGTAATTCTCCATCTCCACCTGTTATATACAAGGTATCTTCTGCTTTTTGTATAGAGTTGATACAGCTAATAATTGGTGCGATTATACCATACCCCAATTGCTCTTTTGTAGAACAGGGGAGAGTATCTGTATCTGTTGGATAGCAAGGCTCTTTATTTAGTGCTTCAGAGATTGAAGCAAAGGCTTTTTTGAGTGCTGAAATACCAGGGTAGAGCATACCGCCTCTATAGATAGATTCTTTTACCACATCTACAGTTATGGCACTTCCGGCATCTATATATATGCCATCACCTTTGCTCAAAGAGAGTACTCTCCTATCTATACCCATACCCTCATAAAATCCTTTCATGTGTACAAAAGGCTCTAAATCGTGCCAATTACTGTTTTGTTTTATAATATTTTGGAATTTATGATTTACAGATATATAATATAGTGTTTCATTTTTGTATTTTGAATAGAACTCTTCAAACTTCATATGTTCAATATCATATAAATTCAAAGTAGTATGTACTCTGCTGTTACCAATATCTGCAAATCTCAATCAGATACTCTCCTGTTCTGTACTCTTTTGTAGTATATATATGTAATAGCAGATACAATAATCAATACAAAGAGTGTAATGGTATGAAGATACTCTTTAATCAGTGATTCATTTGCACCCAAAAAGTATCCCAGTATAGTCAAAACAGTTACCCAGATACCAGCTCCAAGAGCAGTATATATACCAAAGAGTTTTATATCCATTTTTGCCAAACCTGCAGGTAGTGATATATATTGTCTTACTCCAGGAATTAATCTGCCGTTAAAGGTGGATATTTCACCATGTGAGTTGAAAAAGGCTTCCAGTTTGTCAAGTTTGTCTCTGTTTAGAAATATATATTTTCCATACCTAAGCAGTACTTTTCTGCCAAAGAACAAAGCCAGATAGTAGTTAAACAAAGCTCCTGCAATTGAGCCTATGATACCGCTTAGTATTGCATATATGATATTCATCTCACCTTTGTATGCAAGATAACCAGCCGGTATCATAATAACTTCACTTGGAAATGGGAAGAAACTACTCTCTAAAAACATTGCAACAAATATACCACCATATCCCCAGGCAGATACGGTTGATACAATCCAATCTATAACATTATGTAAAGATTCCACTCTCTAAGACTCTTTGAATGCACCTATTGAGACAAGCTTCTCATATCGCTTTTGAATCAAATCCTCTTTACTCATCTCTCTTAGACTCTTTATAGTATTTAGATAGTACTCTTTGACTGCCTTTGATGCACTCTCTTTGTCTCTATGGGCTCCAATTAGCGGTTCATCTATAATATCATCAATCAAACCATGCTCTTTTAGTGATTCTGGTGTAATCTTAAGTGCTTTTGTTGCCTGTTCTACTTTGGTAGGATCATTCCACAATATTGCACTGCAACCCTCTGGTGATATTACAGCAAATACAGAGTATCTCATCATAGCAAGTTTGTCACCAACTCCTATTGCCAATGCACCACCACTGCCTCCTTCACCTATTACAATAGATACTATAGGTACTCTAAGATCAGAAAACTCAAACAGGTTTCTGGCAATAGCTTCGCTTTGACCTCTCTCTTCTGCACCGATTCCAGGATATGCACCCGGAGTGTCAATCAGCATAAGTATCGGTATATTAAACTTTTCTGCCATCTTTGCAGCTCTTAGAGCTTTTCTGTACCCTTCTGGGTGTGGCATACCAAAGTTTCTGTGTAGCTTGTGCTTTGTTCCTCTACCCTTTTGCTCACCTATAAGAAGTGTTCTTTGACCATCTATCCATCCAAGGTAGCATAAGATAGCAGGATCATCTCTATACATTCTGTCACCATGTATCTCTTGAGCATCACTCATCAAAAGTCTTACATAGTCAAGTGTGTAGGGACGATCTGGGTGTCTTGCCAACTGTAGTTTTTGGTAATCATTCAAAGAGCCAAATACCTTTTTGACCTCTTTTTCCAAATCTTTTTCCAATATCTCTATGGCAGCCTCATCGCCTCTTGCTTTGGCGGCATCTATATCATTGCGTATAGTCTCTATAGGTTTTTCAAACTCCAGATAGCTTGCCATAATGCCCTCTTTGTGGTATTAGATTTTCTTGAAGATGACAACGCCGTTTGTACCCCCGAATCCAAAGGAGTTGCTCATCACTACATTAATATCTGCTTCTCTTGCCTCATTTGGTACATAATCCAAATCACACGCTTCATCAGGAGTAGTATAGTTTATGGTTGGCGGAATTATACCTCTCTCCATTGCCATTAGTGAAATGACGGCCTCTATTGAACCAGCAGCTCCGAGGCAGTGACCAATCTGCCCTTTGGTAGAGCTTACAGGAGGACAATTTGCTTTGCCGCCAAACAACTCTTTAAGTGCTGCTGTCTCATTTTTGTCATTTATTGGTGTAG
>JAMOSA010000066.1 GCA_027063325.1 Campylobacteraceae bacterium | reverse complement strand
GTCAATATCTACAGCACTGTTAAATCTCAAAGATAAAATCTCTTTGTCTATTGAGATTATAGAAGATGAAGTAACTATACAGACTCTGCCTGGTGTTGGTACTATATCTATAGATATAAATGAGAATTATGCCAATAACTGGTTTGTATAAAAGTATAAAGGATATTTTGTGAGTGTAACATTTCTGTTTGGTGTACATATGCACCAACCTGTAGATAACTTTGATGAAGCTGTAAATAGAGCTGTAGTAGATTGTTATGAACCATTTTTTGAGGTTATGTCAAACTATCCTGAATTTAAATTTAGTTTGCATTGTAGTGGTTGGTTACTTCAAAAGATCAAAAGTGACTATCCATCACTTTATAAAAATATTCAAAAGTTAAATAATCAAGGAAGTATAGAGTTTGTAGGTGCAGGATTTTATGAGCCGATTCTTAGTGTAATACCATCAAGAGATAGAAGAGGTCAAATAGATATGCTTCTAGATTATATAGAGAATGAATTTGGCTCAAAACCAACCGGATTATGGCTGACTGAGAGAGTTTGGGAGAGTTCAATTGTACCTGATGTGGTAGATAGCGGTATAGAGTATATGGTAGTAGATGATTATCACTTTATAGCCTCAGGTTTTGAACCTGATAATCTATCCAAATACTATATGACAGAAGAGGGAGGCAAAAGGGTAGCACTCTTTCCTATATCCAAAGCACTAAGATATGCAATACCATTTAGACCTGTTAAAGAGGCAATAGAGGCTATCAAGAGTCAAAACAGTTCTGCTGTACTCTTTGATGATTTAGAGAAGTTTGGTATGTGGCCAAATACACATGAGTGGGTATATGGCAAAGGGTGGCTTAGGGAGTTTGTAGAGTCAGTATTGGCAGATGGAGATATTGTTACCTCCTTTTATAGTCAATATATCAAAGAGAATACTCCAAATGGTTTGGCATATCTATCAAATGTATCATACTATGAGATGGGTGAATGGTCTCTAAGAGAGAGGGACTCTTTGAAGCTTAGAGATATTAAAAAGATAGTTGAAGATAGATTTGGAGATATAGATAGCCAAAAGTTTGTAAAAGGCGGTATTTGGAAAAACTTCTTAATCAAATATCAAGAGGCTAACCATATACACAAAAGAGTACTCTCTTGTTCAAACAGATCCAATGGTACACAAGAGTATATCCAGGCACTATACAAAGCTCAAACCAATGATGTATTGTGGCATGGTGTTTTTGGTGGATTGTATCTGCCAAATCTTAGGGATAATGCTTATAGATATATAATAGAGTGTGAAGATTTGATATACAAAGAGAATATACTTTTGGAGGATTTCAATATAGATGGATATTTGGAGGCAAAAAGCATCAAGGGTGAATCATTGATGATATTTGCTTCCAAGCTTGGTGGTGCATTGATAGAGTGGGATAGCTTGATTGATAGGTGGAATTACCAAAATACACTCACTAGATACAAAGAGGCTTATCATAGTGATATACTAAATTCTACAAAAAGTACAACAAAAATTGAAGATCAAAATGGTATAGATACTATACATACAGCTACAATTGATAGTTCCAAAGATCTCAAAGACTCTTTGGTGTATGACAATTATCAAAAAGTTTCATTTATAGATCATATAACAGATAGTAGTATCTCTGCATACTCTTTGTATAAAAACAGTTTCAAAGAGTATGCCAACTTTATAAATTTGGCATCAAAAATGAGTATAGATAGCAAATGTATCACCTCTATATCAAATGGTACTATATCAAATAGATATCCAGCTACAGTAACCAAGAGTTTTTATCCTACAAAAAGGGGTGTAAAGTTTGCTATTACTTTGGACACTAAAGCAGTAGATGAGTACTACTATGGAGTTGAATTTAATTTTCACTTTGCAAATATAGCTGATATTACAATAGATAATGAACCATTTGATAGATTAAAGGATATTGAAGCTACTACAAATATATCGATATATGATTCTTTTACAAACAAAACTATAAAGTTAAATTTATCAAAGAGTTGTAGATGTGCCATATCTATAGTAGAGACTATATCTATGAGTGAAGATGGGTTTGATAAAATGGTGCAGGGTATTAGTATGATTGTATATTTGCCATTTAATCACAGAGTTACACTCTCTGGAAGCTTGGAGTTTGTTGATGTCTGATATTAGATATGATCCATTACATAATGAGTATGTAATTATTGCCCCAAATAGATTATACAGACCAGATTGTCTCTATCAAGAGAGTACTGCAAAAGATAATTCTGAGTGTCCTTTTTGTGAAGGAAATGAATATTTGACTCCACCAGAGATTTATGCCATTAGAGATAATAGACCAAATAAAAAGGGTTGGAAGAGTAGAGTAGTACCAAATCTATATAGAGCTTTAGAGATAGAATCACCATGGCAAAACAGTGATGTTGGTATATATGACAAGATGGCTGGATTTGGAGCTCATGAGGTAATTATAGATATGCCTACTCATATAACAAGATTGGATAAGTGGAATAAAGAGCATTTTTATAATTGGCTTATGACACTGAAATTTCGTATAAAAGATTTGAAAAATGATATAAGATTGATATATTTTGCACTTTTTAAAAATCATGGTTTCCAATCTGGTGCTACACAAACTCATCCCCATACCCAACTTATTGCACTACCGATAGTTCCAAAGAGTCGTAATATTATGTATCAAAGAGCAAATAAATTTTATAAAGAGCATGGTGTAAATCCATTTGAAGCAGTTATAACAAAAGAGTTGAAAGATAG
>JAMOSA010000065.1 GCA_027063325.1 Campylobacteraceae bacterium | reverse complement strand
TGCAGATGGTTCTTATGCAGATTTTTTGATGACACCATCACCAGGGTGTGTAAATCCGGCTACAAAAGAGGCTTTGGAACAGGGCTTACAGTATGTCAAGATGAAAGGTAATGAGACATTCAAATTGGCTGTAAAGACACTTACTAAAGATGTAAGAGATATTTTGGCAAAAAATAGAATAGATCCAGATGATATAGATTTTTTTGTACCACATCAGGCAAACTATCGCATAATAAAAGCTGTCGGTGATGCTCTAAAGATGAGAAGTGATCAGATTGTACTGACTGTACACAAATATGGCAATACATCAGCAGCTTCAATTCCTATGGCTATTAATGATATATATGAAGAGGGTAGATTACATTATGGTGATTTGATGCTACTTGATACATTTGGTGGTGGTCTAACTTGGGCTAGTGCAATACTGCCTTTTGCAGGAAGATGATAGAAAACAGCTTTGAATTGCTTTTGATACTCTATAAATTGGGGTATGACAGGGCAGTAGATGAGTGGTGGTGGCCAAATAGTGGTAGTGTAGATGTAATTGTAGGTGCAATACTTACTCAAAATACCAAATGGGATAGAGTAGAAGAGTCTCTTGCAAATCTTGCAAAAAGAGATCTTTTAACTCTCCAATCTCTTTGTAGTGTAGATGATGATATATTGATTGAATCTATAAAACCAAGTGGCTTTTACAAAAACAAATCAAAAAATATCAAACTCTTAGCCAATAATATACTAAAAGATTTTGGAGATTTTGATACATTTAAATATAGTGTAGATAGAGAGTGGCTACTATCTCAAAGGGGTATAGGCAAAGAGAGTGCAGATTCAATATTGTGTTACTGTTGCTACAAAGAGGCTTTTGTGGTAGATAGTTATACTTCAAGACTCTTAAATGCCTTTGGATATGAGTTTGACAGTTATGATACACTTCAGGAGTTTATGGTATCTGGAGTAGCAGATAGATACCACCAGATACTACCATTGCCAAAAGCCCAGGCATATGCCAGATTTCACGGTATGATAGTAGAGTATGTAAAAGAGCATAAAAAAAGAGGCAAAGTTGTAGATGTAACACAGATAAAATTGTGAGTTGTGTTACCTATTTTCTCCTTTTTCAAATATTGGTTTGAGTAGTGGTTTGTAGATGTATGCACCCTCTGTACTTAGATGGTTGTCATCTATATACAGAGCCTTTTTATCTTTGTACAAAAGACAGTATCTATTCGGACAAAAGAGTTTTACTGGATTTATTAAAGTAATGTTTTTATCCCTTTTTATCATCTGTTTAACAATTTTATTTATATGCTCTATGGATTTTTCATACTCTTCTTTTTTAGTAGGAATTACACCAAAACGGCGGTTTATATCCACATTTAGTGCAGGAGGAGGAACAATTACAATAACATCTATACCCATTTTTCTTATCTTTTGGATACTGTTTTGTATCGCTTTTTTCAGTACATGTCTGCTCTCTTTGGAAGTTTTTGCAGATATTGTATCATCAGATATAAAATGGGTTGCTTTCATAACTCTGCCATTTTTTATCCAACCGTTTTCATACAGACTCCATCTGCCTACAATAAATACCTTCTCAATTGAAGTACTGTTTTGATATAGAAAATTTTCAACATTTTTTGCAAATGAACCATCACATGAAGAGGCTGTCAAACCTGTATCCTCTCTGTGTACACCAAACAGTGGAGGACACCCCTCAAGTATGGCAACAATACCTCTGTATCCGTACTCCTGTGCCATCTTTTTAAAAACAGGATATATGGCATTTGCATGAGAGTCACCAAACAGAAGGAATATTTTGTCAGATTCCAACTCTCCAAAACTGCAACTTTTTGTACTATTGAGTGTCTCTTGCTTGTGAAAACAGTTATGGTTGATTTTGGGAATTTTACTCTGTCTAAGATGGGTCCATATATATATTGATAATCCTGATACAATCAGAAAAGAGATTGCAAAAAAAGCACTCTTGAAACTTACTATAGTATATGCCCTGCCTCTTCTGAATGGTTGCTCTATATAGTGATAACTTGCAGATGAAATTAAAACTGTAATCAGTAGCAAAACTGTTTTTTCAAGAGTTGAAAACTCTCCTGTTGTCAGATTTCTTGTAAGTGCCAAAATTGGCCAGTGCCATAGATACAAAGAGTATGATATTAATCCTATATATCTCATAAATGCAGATGTCAACATATGATAGATGATACCACTTTGGTTGTATCTGCCTGTATGCAAAACAAGCAGTGTAGCAATTACAGGATTTAGCAGATTAAAGGCTAAAAAGTATGTATCTGTTGTATTTATAGAGTATATGATTACTGATATAGCAAACAGAGCCAATATGTGATTGTTAAAAACGACTCTTTTTAGGTTGTATCTGTGGTGTCCAAATCCAAGCAGTGCACCTGCTAAAAGTTCCCAAAATCTACCAAAAGGGAGATAGAAGTTATCTATTGGGTTGTTTATCATCCATGGAGATATTGACCAAAGAAAAGAGAGTCCTGTTAGTACACTCAATATAACTATTAGTAGTTTTTGGCTCTTTTTTAATAAAATCCATGATATAAGCAGAGGATAAAACATATAAAACTGCTCTTCAATTCCAAGTGACCATGTATGTAGTAGTGGTTTTAGCTCAGAAGCTACGGCAAAATAGTCTGAATTTTTCCAAAAAAATATATTTGAAGTAAAAGTTGCAACACTAACAATACTCTTGGCAAACTCTTTTAGCTCTGAAAGAGGCAGTATCCACCAACCTGCAACTGCTGTAAAGAGTGTTACTGTAAAGAGTG
>JAMOSA010000064.1 GCA_027063325.1 Campylobacteraceae bacterium | reverse complement strand
AAAAGAAGTATTGGAATCCCTATTTTGGTGGGGTAGTATTGGGTACACTTCTGTTTTTGACCTTTGCCATTGCCTCTCAAGGTTTTGGAGCTAGTGGAACATTCTCAAGAGAAGTTGCACAAATGGTAGTAGAGAGTGATAAGAGTTGGTTACAAAACGGATATGTTGCAAACTACTTTAAAAGAGGTGATAATGCCCTCTTTAATTGGACTGTATATGAGACATTTGGCATATTTCTTGGTGGATTTGCCAGTGCATTACTAGCAGGTAGATTTATGCTAAAACCAGACAAAGCTCCATCTTTTTCTGTGTGGAAGAGATTTGCATTTGCATTCATAGGTGGTGCAATTATTGCTTTTGCTACAAGGCTTACAAGAGGTTGTACCAGTGGTCAAGGATTAGATGGTATGGCAACATTTTCAGTAGGTGCATGGATATTTATGTTTGCTGCATTTGCTGGTGCTTTGATAATATCTCCACTATTTAGAAAGCAGTGGGTAGAAGATAAAGGAGAAGATTAATATGGATTTGATTTTACCTCTATATAAGAATGGTTTTTTATCAACTGAAGCCAATATGTTTTTTGCCGTAGTATTGGGATTTAGTTTTGGATTTGTACTTGAAAGAACAGGTTTTACAAGATCTCAATTGATAGCAGATACATTCTATTTCAAAAATATTGCAGTACCAAAAATTATGGGTGTTACTGTAATTACAACAACTACTTGGTTTATTCTATTTAGTTGGCTTGGTTTGATAGATCTAAATCAACTCTTTACACCAGCTACATATGTAGTACCATATATGGTAGGTGGATTACTTTTTGGTATTGGTATGGTAATGGCGGGATACTGCCCAGGTACTGCTGTAGCAGGGCTTGGAACTGGTAAAAGTGATGCATTTGTATTTATAGTAGGATTATTTGCAGGTATGTTTATATACTTTATAAGCTATCCATATATCCAAGAGTTTGCCTCTTTGGGTAATTTGGGAGTATTAAAGCTACATGACCTGTTTGGTGGTAATGAATATACATCATATGTTCTGACTGTAGTACTTGAAGTGGGTATTATCCTGTTTTTGATGCTTTTACAGAAATTGACAAATAAAGGAGAGAGATAATGAGTATGAAGACAAATATTGTAGCACCAATAGGTGGTGTATTGATACTTGCTGGTGGTATAGCACTATCTGTATATACAGCTACAAATGCACCAGTCTTAAAAGAGTCAAAAGCAAAAATAGTACAAAAATATGTAAATTTGAGTCAAAAAGCTCTTGTTAGTGGTGATTTATTAAAAGCAGAAAAATTTGCTAAAAAGGCATTGGCAGTAGATGCCACAAACAAATTGGCACTAAATAGTTATAAATCAGTAGTATTGGCTTCCTGTCCAAAAACAGCCCCAATTGTAAACAATAGTGCTACTACTACCTCTACAACACCACCAGTCAAAAAGCCTCAACCAGAAGCAGAAGATGAGATGGGTTGTATATAATAGCTAAAAAGCGGAATAAACCTCTTCCGCTTATACAAAGATATATCCAAAAAATTGAATTGAAATTATTTCATAATTATCAATAATATTTGAAGATAAACTTAAGAGCTATATAAGCAAAAGTTATATATAATACTGTTAATAGAAATCACTTACACAAAATACTAAGCGGTCTCGGTTATAGTAAACCTGTCCTTTTATATAAACAAATCTTTAAGAACAAAGATGGAAGTAAAGGTGTAATTTATCTTATCTGTAGTGATACCACTCTTGATAAAGATAAAATAAAAACAATCTATCAAAAAAGATGGAAAGTTGAAGAGTATCACAAATCAATTAAACAAAATACAGCTGTAGGAAAATCTCCTACAAAAATAGTAAAAACTCAATCAAATCATATCTTTTTATCAATTCTTGCTTTTTTCAAACTAGAAACTTTAAAAATTAAACATTGTTTAAATCATTTCACTTTAAAAGCTAAATTATGGGTTAAGGCTAATATGGTCGCTTTTCAAGAATTGCAGAGATTAAAAACTGCGTAACATCTGTTAATAATATTTTTCAATAAAAAAATCAATTATACAAAATAGTAAGCAGTTTTATTCTTTAAAACAATATCTTTGATACATTTTTACACCAAATATTATAATCAAAAACTATAGATATATATTTTATTACACTTTAACCCTATTTTGGGTAAAATCTGAGCCATTATAGGGATTTGTATCCCTACTAAAATACAGTTTAAGGTTGGCTTATGAGAGATCTGTTTACCTCTTTCAAAGACAATTGTGGCTTTGGGCTACTTGCGTCTATCGATAATAAACCTACGCATAAAAATCTTGATGATGCAGTAACAGCACTATCAAGAATGATGCACCGTGGAGCAATTGCAGCAGATGGAAAGACAGGAGATGGAAGTGGTTTGCTTCTATCAATACCAAAAAAGTTTTTTGCCAAAGTAGCAGAAAAAGATGGTGTAGTACTGCCTGAACTCTACGCAGTAGCTATGGTTTTTCACAAGAGTGATGATGAGTTGGATAGACTCAAAGATATATGTAAAAATAATGATTTGTGTGTCTATTATATACGCGAAGTTCCAATAAATACAGATGCTTTGGGTGAACAAGCTTTAAAGACTCTACCAAAAATTACTCAAGTATTTGTAGCTCCTGATTCATTGATGGGTACACGCAGATTTGATGCTTTGATCTATCTCTCACGCAAAGAGATGGAGAATAGTATGAAAGATAATCCAGACTTTTATATAGCATCATTTTCTAGTAGTGTAGTATCATACAAAGGGTTGGTAATGCCAA
>JAMOSA010000063.1 GCA_027063325.1 Campylobacteraceae bacterium | reverse complement strand
TATATAATCTTATCATATACGCCCCATATTACAGTGATGCTAAAACCAATCATAATCGGATATATAACTACTCTTTTGATACTCTCTTTGTCTATGGGGATGGCTCTGATAACTATAAAAAGTATTAATATCCTGATTAAATCGAGGTTTCCTTTTAGACTCTTTGCAATATGTATATCATATTCACCAAATATTGAACCAGGTATGGAAAAGAGGATAAAGGCTATAATTGAGTATGTTATTATATCTTTTTGTATTGCTATTTTGTATTTGTATATTATATAAAATCCGCTTATCAGTGCCAAAGTCAAAAAGAGTTGTTTTGGAGCTTCAAGCAGTGGCAAAAACAGTAGCATTCCACTTATACTAAATAGATATATTTTGTATGCCTGGCTACTTTTCATCATTAATCTCCAGTAGCAGTTTGCCTTCTTTCCAATCAAGAGAAGTAAAAGAGCCATTTGATATAGAAAGAAGAGTAGAGGATAAAATAGGTTTTGTAGAAGAGAGAGTGAAATTTTGCTTCATAAGATTAAAACCATTAAAAGATACCTCTTTGAGTTTTGCTTTGTCTTTGAGTAAAGATAGAATCTGTTCTTGAGTGTGTAGAGGGTCTCTTTTGATATAATTTACGCCATCAATAAAACCGTAATTTTCCATATCTAAAAAAGGGTCACAATAAAGAAGAGATTTGCAAGAGGGGATCTCAAGATACTTTCTGACAAACATATCAAGTTCACTACCATCAGTATAACTAATGTAAGATTTACATAAAGCTCTTTTAAAGAGATAAGAGAGGATTTTATGATTGAATTGATATTTGCGTTTGTTAAACCTGTTGAAAATTTTTCTAAGACGAAGAAGAAGAGCTTGGTTGTAGAGCTTTATAGATATATCAATAGAATCAAAAAATGATTTAATATAGTCTCTATCTTCTATTTTGTATCCGTCAAACTGAATATGTGAATGTTTTCTTAGGAGAGTATCATATATCTCTTCACTTTTATTTCTTGCAGGTATTGTATGGTAGAGTAATCCAAGTCTCATTTTATATCCTCTAAAAAACTATATAAGCTATCAGATATAGTTTTATAATTTCTACTCTTTATCAATCTCTCTTGTCCTTTTCTACCCATCTCTATTAATGTACTTTTTGGTGTATTTAGTACTCTTTTGAAATTATCTTCTATACTAGAGGTATTAAAATGAGCAAAAAAACCACAGCTTTCATCAAATAACTCTTCACACTCTGGTATATAACTCATAATTGCAGGTATTCCCATCTGATAATACTCCATTACTTTAGTTGGTGAAGCTACTTTGTAAAGTCTGCTCTCTGGCAATAAAAACATACCTATATCATACTCTCCAACACGCTTTAACAATTCATCTCTTAGTAAAAAACCTTTATATGTAATTTTTTCTCTTAACTCCTCTTTTATACTTTTTTCAAAATTTTTTCTATCCATACTGTAAATATCTAGTATCCAATCTCTATTTTTAAATGGTATCAAAGAGTCTATTACCATATCAAAACGGCGAAGTTTGTCTATTGTTCCTATATATATTATTTTTAAAGTAGATGAAGATTTACTCTCTTTGGGTTTTATAATACTGTTTGGATCTATTCCAAGAGGTAGTATCATATATGGAGTTGTTGTATCTTTGTAAAATTCATCTACCATAGTTTGGGATATTGGCAGATAGAAATCACATCTATTTATAATAGATTTTTCAATGTAACTTTTATAGTTGTATTCAATGGCTTTTCTAAATATACTTCTATTTACAACTTTTGCCTCATAATATCTGCGAAAACTGTGAGGAAATGAGATTTGCATACCAACTTTTTGATTTGCATTTTTATATTTTAATATCTTTTGGGTAATTTCAAAGTGGTTTCTTACTATCAGTATATCAAATTGAGCCAAATTCATATATCTGTTTATATGTTTTCTCTCATGATAGGGGATTATATGTCTGTTTAACTCTTTTGTATAGTTGCCCTTTTTTGTAAAGTAAACAAGTGATATATCATAATATTTTTTTAGAAATTTATTAAATATAGAGTCTATGGCACTATGCTGTTCATTTTCAAATTTATCTGTTATATATAGTAACTTCTTCATTTAGACTCCGATATTGATAATATCTTTTTGGCTGGAACTCCGGCATAGAAGCTGTATGGTTCTATATCTTTTATTGCTACACTCCCAGCACCTAGTGTTGAATACTCTCCCATTGTGATACCCAAACTTACAATTGCTCCACTTGCTATCCAAACATTGCTTTTGATATGAGTCTTTTTTGATATGTGTTTTCTTGGAAAAGAGTCCAATGTAAGTGAGGCTGTATAGATTTTACAGTATGAAGAGAGACGGGAGTTACTCTCTATTATAAGTTCATCTCTACAGTTTAAAAAGACTCCTTGATTTATTGTAACATTATCTCCTATACTCAGTTTTTTTGGATCTCCAGATACACTAAACCAACCATAAACTCTAACTCCCTTACCAACTTTTGCTCCCATTATCTTGAGTCTTGCTATCTGTAGGCTATAGAGTATATTCATAAATTTTTCATACCACTTATACATCATTAACCTCCAGTAGCAGTTTGCCTTCTTTCCAATCAAGAGAAGTAAAAGAGCCATTTGATATAGAAAGAAGAGTAGAGGATAAAATAGGTTTAATAGAAGAAGCAGTAAAATTTTGCTTTATAAGATTAAAACCATTAAAAGATACCTCTTTGAGTTTTGCTTTGTCTTTGAGTAAAGATAGAATCTGTTCTTGAGTGTGTAGAGGGTCTCTTTTGATATAATTTACGCCATC
>JAMOSA010000062.1 GCA_027063325.1 Campylobacteraceae bacterium | reverse complement strand
ATCCTGTTCACCAAAGTATGCTTCCCATTGGGTCATAAGTCTATCGGCTTTATCCATTAGTATATTATAAAATACAGTAGCTGGTATTGCTACAATTAAACCAGCAGCAGTCGCTTTTAGAGCAAGAGCTAGATGTTTCATAATTTCACCTGTATCAATACCACCTTTTTGTTCACCAATAGCATAAAATGTTAAAATAATTGCAAGTACAGTACCAAGCAATCCTATATATGGAGCACTTGAACCAATAGTAGCAATAGCACCTAATCTGTGAGTCAAATCAAGTTCGAGTATCTTTTTGTTTGGGTAGTGTCTAATATTTACTTTGCGAAAATAGTTAAATCTCTCAAATGCATATGCAAATGTAACAATACTCAATACTACAAGTAACCCTATTACCCCATAATCTACAATACTCTTTAGGGTATCTATTGGCATTTTATATCCTTTTGTTTACTACTATTTTTAAGCTATCTTACTCTAATTTCAGCCATAATTATATTATATTTTAGACAGGAGAGGTAAATGCTACCATCATTTCTAATAAATCGCAGTAAAACAAAAGAGGGTAAAGAGGTTAATTATTTCAAAGGGTGGGTATCTTTGATGCTCTCTATGGCACTTTCAATAGGTACCTGGAATCCTACTGGGTATCACTTTGTACACTATCTAATCTCAGGTAATCTTCTGGAGGGATTTAAACCATTTTATATACTTGTAATGATTGCTCTTTGGATACTTGCACTCAAGGTTATATATCAAGGTCTCAAATGGTATGGAGCTATGATACTATCATTGATAATATTATCATTTATATGGGGACTTGCACAATACAATATTATTGATACAAGCAGTATTGATGTATGGGGTTGGATAGCTGTAATATCTATTGGTTTGATTATCTGGGTTGGTATGAATGCTTCTATATGGTGGAAAAAATTTACAGGTGTATATACAACTGATGCTACTGAAGAGGGGTAAGAGTTGCGAAGGCGTAATGCAGTAGGTTTGGTGCTTGTTGTATCACTGCTTTTGATATATGTTATATACTACTACTTTCCAAAAAGTTATGATTTACTCAATGCATATCTTATAAGTTTGGCTATTGTATTTAAAAGTGCCTTTTTAGCATTTTTTACCGCTTCAAAACTAAAATTGATTGCATTTGTAAAGGGACTTACATTTTTACAAGGAAGCTATCTGCTGATAAAGAGATGGTTTTTGGATAATGTATTTTCTATATGGCTTCAAAAAAATGTAATAAGACATCTAAGAAAGGCTCTCAGGGAGGCAAAAGAGTACTATTTACACCTTGATTTTAGAAAAAAGATTAAAAATATTGTGATAGCTGTTTTGGTATCTGCTGTATCTTTTTGGTTTGTATATATAAGTGGTTATCTAAGCCATTTGGTACTCTTTGCCGAACTAAAAGTAATAATTATTAGTATATCAAAGAGTTTAATTATCATCTTTAGCAAAATATTTGCACTTCTGTTTAACTCTTGGCTAACTCCTATACTTGAAGTATTTGCATTTAGTTGGCTATTTGAGTGGCTAGAAAGAAAGCTTGGCAAAGATCACCCCATAAACAGGACTATTAGAAGTACAGGAGAGATTATAGTAAAGAGTTTTGCTCTAATTGCTACATTTATAAACAGATTTATAGATCCTTTGTTTAATCGCAAAATATCATACTACAGCAACAGAGTAGGCAAAACACTAAAAGGGTATATAGAAAATAAAAAGATAGAGTATGAGTATGAACAGTTTGACAAGTTAGAAAGAGTTTTGTTAAATGCACAAATAGATGCTTATTTCTCATACAAAGATATAAAAAAAGCAAAAGATAAATTGGAGTTTTATACTATGCTAAATGCTCAATCAAAATATGGTATATATATAGTAGCATTTGTAGCAAGAGACAAAAAAGGAGGATTGCTACCTCCATCATCTCCTTCATATGAAAGTATAGGCAATGATATACTTATATTAGAAGGAGTTGCTAGTAGTCAAACTATAGGAGTAAAAAGAGAGCTTGGCAAAGATCCTGATTATAGTGATTTTTGGTTGTTAAACAACTCTCTTTATCATGCTACAATAGGCTCAAAGAGTAATCTTTTTGAAGAGATGGATATAAAGCCACAATCACTTCAATTAATCAAAGTAAACAGATTACCAAAATATACAGATAGAGATTTGTATGCAAAATATAAACAAAAGGTTGAACCATTTACAGCAGTAAAGAGATAAAAAGAGAGTTTTTATTTGCCAACAAAGAGATAGATTTTGAATTTAGACAGACTCAAGATAGCTTTTTTGTAAAAGAGATACCATCTTTGAGAGCTACAAAGAGTGGTAAGTATCTGCTAATAGAGATAAAAAAGATAAATCTCAGCAGTTGGAGATTACTCTCTATTATAGAGTTGGCTACAGGTGCAAAATCAAATGAGATTGGATATGCAGGTCTAAAAGACAAAAGTGCAACTGCCATACAATATTTGACACTGCCAATAGAGTATGAGAAGAGTCTCAAAAATATAGTATCACCAAGAGTAGAGATATTATCACTCTCTTATACCAATAGAGCTATCAAAATAGGTTCACTTAGTGGTAATAAGTTTGCAATAAAACTAAAAATGGATAAGAGATACAAGAGTAGATTTGCAAATAGATTAAAAGATATACAAAAGTGGGGTATGCCAAACTATTTTGGCTATCAAAGATTTGGTAATGATGGCAAGAGTTGGGAACAGGGTGCAAAGATAGCTCAAAGTGGCAAGAGATTAAAAGGGGCAAAAGAGAGACTTTTGGTAGCTTCATATCAGAGTTTTCTATTTAATG